>JADGHD010000621.1 GCA_019689615.1 Frankia sp.
CTCCTGGTGCGTCGTAACCACCACCGCCGCGCGCTTGGCCCGCCCCGTACGAACCCACCCCGGCGCCGCGGTCGTCCGACCGATAGCCGTAGCCGTCCTGACCACTGGTGATGCGGAGGCCGCACTGGTCACAGTAGTCGGGATCGTGGGACAGGTGCCCCTCCGGGCAGCGTGCGCTCACCTGATCACCCTGTTCACCCGGACGGTCCAGGCCGACCTGCTGTCGAGATGCCCCCCGCCACGCTGGCCGACCTCACTTCTTCTGACGAACCGTACCTGTTGTTGGACTGTCGATCTGCACCGGCTTCTGTAGTAGCCGACAGGTTGCCTTGTTGCCGTGCTGGTTGCGGTCGACGCCGCCGGATCGCCCACCGGCACCAGACCCAGTGTCGCAGCGGCCTGGGCGGGCCGTGCACGGACCCGGGCACGCTCACCCAGACGGGCGCCGTCATGGCCAATCGGTAACCACGTCGGGAACGTGGACCGACCGGGCGGGCGCTACCGGCCGGCAACCGTCGCGAAACGGGCCTGGTGGCGGTTCTGCCCGCCGTCGGCCCGCCGGGCCGCCCGCGGGCGGCCCTGGCCCCGCGCGTCCGCTCAACGGGCCACGCGTGCCGCGACAACGGTGATGTTGTCGTGCCCGCCCTGGTCGATCGCGAAGTCGACGAGGTGGCGGGCGACCTCGATCGCGTCGGCCGTCGGTGGCAGCTGGTTGACGATCGAGGCCATCACGTCCGGCCGGGAGGCGTAGTTCCACAATCCGTCGCTGCAGACCAGCACGGTCGCCGGCGCCTCGATCGGGAACACCGCCGTGTGCGGTGCCACGTCCTCGGCGTCACCGCCGAGCCAGCGGGTCAGCGTGTGCGCCCGCCGGTGGGTCTCCGCCTCGGACGCCGGGATGAGCCCGGCCTTGACCGCCTCGGCCGCCCAGGTGTCGTCCGCCGTGAGCCGCTCCGACCAGCGCGGGCCGAGCAGGTAGACCCGGCTGTCACCGACCCAGCCGACCGTCACCGTGCTGGGCCCGTCCGCGGTCGGCGGCGAGATCACGGCGGCGGCGATCGTGCAGGACGGGGCCATCCGGCCCTCGGCGGCGGACATCTGGGCGATCGTCGCCTGCGCCGCCAGCACCGCGCTGTGCAGCGCGGCCTCGGCCTCCTCCGGGCCGAACCCGCCGGCCAGCGCCCGCGGGGCGGTCGTCGGCTCGTCGTAGTCGTGCAGGTCGGTGATCCTGGTCGGGGGTTCGAGGATGTCGAGCACGTCGTCGCCCGGGCTGCGCGAGGGCGGCTCGTGCCCTGAAGGCACCGGGTGGCCGGGCCCGTGCGCGCGCACCGCGTCGGCGAGGATCGCGGTCGCGGTCGCGGCGGCGGCGGCGGACGCCTCGCCGGAGCCAGGGGTGGTGGACACCCCGTCGCACACGACGGCGATCATGGTGCCGTAGACGACGGCGACGCCCATCGCGTCCTCGTTGGTCGCATGCCGCACGCCGCGGTCACAGACTCCGGCGATCATGCCGAGGTCCTTCTCCCGGTGGTCCGAGTCACCAGTGGTGACCGATGGGCCGATCAGGGAGAACCCGCAGGCCTCGCAGAACCGGTCGTTCTCGTAGGTGATCGCCGTACAGCGCGGGCAGCGGCCGGTGCGCTCGTCGATCCGGGACCATCCTCTCTCCGCCAACGGATAGCGGGAACCGCCGACGTCATAGCCCCCAGTGGCGTCGTGCTCCACGGTCATCCCGTTCTCCGGCGTCCCAAACCTCGGCCTCCCGTCCAGGGAACGGCCGTTCCGCTGACCACGCGGGCCAGGCCAGAACCAGCCTGGGCGAACGGGGCCGCAGCCATGAGCATGACCGGCACGCCCCCGCCCCATCCGGACGGTCCGCGCCCAACCATTGTGGGGCCTCCTACCGTCTATGGCCGATCCGGCATGTCACCGACTGCTCCCACCACCCTGGGGGGTCATAACTGATCCTTGCAGTATCCCGTGTGTTCCGTCGATGCCATCAATCGCGGTGATCTCCCGATGCGTGACGGCAAGCTCGGCCGCCATAGCGGCGGCGTTCGGGAAGCGACGTCCGGGATCTGGATCCGTCGCGCGGCGCAGGAACTGGTCCAGCGCGGCGTAACGGGCCAGCGTCGGATCGTCGTCGCGTTCTGGCAGCCGGTGCCGGAACGCGGACGTGCGGTCGGGGAGATCGAGAACGGTGACCGCCAGTAGTCGCCCGAGGGCATAGAGGTCGGAGGCCACGGTCGGCGGTCCGCCGGCGGCGAGCTCGGGTGCGTCGTAGCCGGCGGTCGTGTGCACCAGTCCACCCGGCTCGCCCAGCCGGCGCAGCGCGCCCAGGTCGATCAGCCGGGGCCCGCGGCTGCTGACCATGACGTTGTCCGGCTTGGCGTCGCAGTAGACCAGGCCACGCGCGTGCAGGTAGCCGAACACCGGCAGCAGCGCGCGCAGCAGCGCGACCCCCTCGGCCGCCGGCAGTGGCGTCGGCCGGCCGTCCGGCCCCGCCGGCCGCTCGCGCAGCACCTCCCGCAGCGAGCGCCCGTCGACGTACTCCATCACCAGGTAGCCGACGCCGTCGCGCTCGATGTGGTCGAGGGTGCGCACCACGACCGGGTGGGCCACGGTGAGCGCCAGCCGCGCGGTCGCCGCGGCGGACCGGGAGCGGGCGAGGCCCTCCTTGAGCACCACCCACTGCCGCGCCGGTGCCGCCGACGCCGGGAGGCACCCGGGCCCGGGCGGGCGGTCCGGCGCGAGCGCGAGGTACACCCAGCCCTGCCCGCCGCGGGCCAGGCACCCGACGATCTGGTAGCCGGCCAGCTCGTCGCCGGCGGCCAGCGCCGGTGAGAACGAGAACGGGGTGCGGCAGCTCGGGCAGAAGCCGCGGACCCGGCCGGGCCGGCCGTCGCGCCCCCGTCCGACCGGCCGGCCGCACACCCCGCACTGCCGGCGCTCCTCCGGCACCTCGGGCCGCTCCAGCACGGGCACCGGCGGCAGGGCCGGCGCCGCTGGCGGCGCTGGCGGCGTTGACGCGGTTGGCGGGGCTGACGCTGTCGCCGTGGCTGACGCTGTCGCCGTGGGCGGTGGCCGCTCCAGGCGGGCGCCGGCGGGTGTGCGGGCGAGCGCGGGTGCCCGGTGGCGGCCGTTGCCCCGGGCCGGAAGGTCCGGCGGGGCCGTCGGCTGCGGCGGGGGCGCGACGCCGGGCCGCCCGGGTGGGGCGGCGCGCCGGTCGGTGGGGAAGG
>JADGHD010000622.1 GCA_019689615.1 Frankia sp.
GCGGGGGGCCCGCCCCCCGGCCCCCCCCCCCGGGGGCGCGGGGCGGGGGGGGGGGGGTCTGCCGGTGGGCCCGTTCCTGGTGGGTTACCGGCGGCGCAGCGCCGGGTCGGTCAGGGCTGGGTGCTGCCAGCCGGCGTCGGCGGGGTTGACGGTCGTACCGGGCGGCACGATCTCGTCGATCCGGTCCAGCAGGGCCGCCTCCAGGGTGACGTCGGCGGCCGGCAGCTGGCTCTCCAGGTGCTCCATCGTGCGCGGGCCGATGATCGCCGAGGTGACCGCCGGGTGGCGCAGCACGAACGCGATCGCCATCTCGATCAGCGTGAGGCCGGCCTCGGCGGCCAGCTCGCCCAGCTCGATCGCGAGCTCCTTCTTGCGCTGGTTGACCGGGATCGACATGTCGAACCGGGCCGGGATCCGGTTCACCCGGTTGCTGACCACGTCCTCGCCGCCGCGGCGGTAGCGGCCGGCGAGGTAGCCACCGCACAGCGGGCTCCAGGACAGCACGCCCATGCCGTACTTCTGCGTCACCGGCAGCACGTCGGCCTCGATGTGGCGGACCAGCAGCGAGTACGGCGGCTGTTCGGTGACGAACCGCTCCCGGCCGCGGCGCTCGGCCACCCACTGCGCCTCGACGATCTCGTGCGCGGGGAACGTCGATGAGCCGAAGTAGCGGATCTTCCCGGCGCGGACCAGGTCGGTCAGCGCGCCGAGGGTCTCGTCGATGTCGACCGTGGGGTCGGGCCGGTGCACCTGGTAGAGGTCGATGTAGTCGGTGTTGAGCCGGCGCAGGCTGTCCTCGCACGCCCGGATCAGCCAGCGCCGGGACAGCCCGCCGTGGTTGGGGCCGGGGCCCATCGGCATGAACGCCTTGGTCGCCAGCACCACGTCGTCCCGCCGTCCACCGGCCAGCGCCCTGCCGACGATCCGCTCGGACTCGCCGTTGGAGTAGATGTCCGCGGTGTCGATGAAGTTGATGCCGGCGTCGAGCGCCCGGTGAATGATCTTTATTGAGTCGTCGCTGTCCGGGTTGCCCCAGGCGCCGAACATCATGGCGCCCAGGCAGAGGGGACTGACCCGGACTCCGGTCCGGCCGAGGATGCGGTGTTCCGTCGTCACGTGCGATAAGCATTGTCTCGTGGCAGGCACCAGGCAATACGAGTTCCAGCCGGCGGAGGTGCTGCACGTGACCGGCCGGGTCCTCGTCGGCCCGGATGACGTGCGCGACGAGCTGTGGGTGGTGGGCGGGCGGATCACGTTCGACCGGCCGGCGCTGCCCGCGGGGCAGGGCGCCGCCGCGGGCGAGGCGCTGACCGTGCGGGGCTGGGTGCTGCCCGGCCTGGTCGACGCGCACTGCCACGTCGGGCTGGACGCGAGCGGTGCCGTCGACGAGGACACCGCCGCCAAGCAGGCGATCGCCGACCGGGACGCGGGCGCGCTGCTGCTGCGCGACGCCGGCTCGCCGGCCGACACCCGCTGGGTGCACGACCGCGACGACCTGCCCCGGCTGGTCCGCGCCGGCCGCCACATCGCCCGCACCCGCCGCTACCTGCGCAACTACGCCGAGGAGATCGAGCCGGCCGACCTGGTGGCCGAGGTCGAGCGGCAGGCTGCCCGCGGCGAGGGCTGGGTGAAGCTGGTCGGCGACTGGATCGACCGCCAGCTCGGGGACCTCGCGCCGTGCTGGCCGGACGACGTGGTGGCGGAGGCGGTCGCGGCGGCGCACGCCGCCGGCGCCCGGGTCACCGCGCACTGCTTCGCCGAGGACTCGCTGCCCGCGCTGGCCGCCGCCGGGATCGACTGCGTCGAGCACGCCACCGGGCTGACCGACGACACGATCGCGGCGTTCGCCGAGCGCGGGATCGCGATCGTGCCGACCCTGGTGAACATCGCGACCTTCCCGAAGATCGCCGACGGGGCGCAGGCGAAGTTCCCGCGGTACGCCGAGCACATGCGGGCCCTGCACGCCCGCCGCCACGACACCATCCGCGCGGCATACGACGCCGGCATCCCGATCTACGTCGGCACGGACGCCGGCGGCTCGCTGCCGCACGGCCTGGTCGCCGCCGAGGTCGCCGAACTGGTCACGGCCGGCCTGCCGCCGCTGGCCGCGCTGGGCGCGGCGACCTGGGCGGCCCGCGCGTGGCTCGGCTTCCCCGGCCTGACCGAGGGCGCCCCCGCGGACCTCGTCGTCTACCCGCAGGACCCACGCGCCGACGTCGGCGTCCTGGCCGCACCCGACCTGATCGTCCTGCGCGGCCGGGTCCACCAGGCATGACGCGCTGCCGTCCCCGCGTCCCGCTGCCCGTCCGTTGGCGGCCTGCGGCGTCGCGTGTGCCGCTCGGCGAGGAATGCCGTGCGTTCGCGTCGTCGGACCGATTGCAGGGCGGGCCAGGGGTGGTCAGGGCGGGTTGGCCGCAATAGCGTGAAGTCGACCACCAACGGTGGCGTCACGAACGGTGGCGTATTGAGCGGGCAGCAGGGGAGCGAGAGCGATGGGGCTGAACCCGAGCGAGACTGCGGTCGTCCTGATCGAGTTCCAGAACGACTTCGTGACCGAGGGCGGGGCGCTGCACGGGGCGGTCGCCGATGTCATGAAGTCCACCAACATGCTGGAGAACACCGCGAAGGCGGTGAGCCAGCTGCGGGAAGCCGGCGTGACCGTCATGCACTGCCCGATCAGCTTCGCACCCGGCTACGGCGAGATCGCGTCGACCCCGTACGGCATCCTGGCCGGCGTCGTCGCCAGCAGCGCGTTCGTGAAGGGGGCGTGGGGCGCCGAGATCGCGCCCGAGCTGACCCCGGCCGAGGGCGACATCGTCGTCGAGGGCAAGCGCGGCCTGGACGCGTTCATGAGCACGAACCTGGACTTCATGCTGCGCAGCAAGGGCATCCGCAACGTCGCCCTGGCCGGCTTCCTGACCAACTGCTGCGTCGAGTCGACGATGCGGACGGCCTACGAGAAGGGCTACAACGTCTACACCCTGACCGACTGCGTCGCCGCCACCTCCCAGGAGCAGCACGACGCGGCGATCAACTTCGACTACCCGATGTTCAGCAACCCGGTCACGTCGGCCGAGTTCGTCAGCGCGGTGGTCAGCGGCGAGACCCTCGCCGACGCCAGCAAGGGCTACGAGGGGTAACGCGCCCCCGGCTCGGCTCGTCCGCCCGCTGCCGGGGCCGGCAGGAAGGGCGGGCGGGCCGGGTT
>JADGHD010000623.1 GCA_019689615.1 Frankia sp.
GGCGCCGCGACCTCGGTATCCCCGCCGGGTACGGCTTCCCAGCGCCGACCCATGGCGGGGAGATCGGTGACCTGCTGCCAAACTGCACCATCACTGAAGAGCAGTCTGCGGGTTTCCTGACAACCCGCGACGCCATTGGTGACCTCCCGCCGGTCGAGGCGGGCGAGCAGGCCGACAGCTACGTCGGACCGCCGACGACCGCATACCAGCGCGAGATGCGCGCGGGCCTCGTCGACGAGCTGTGGAACCACTACGCCGCGAAGCTGTCGGCGTCGAACCTGGAGCGGATCGCGCGTCTCAAGCCCGGCGACGACTGGCGCGACCTGCCGTTCGAGCTGCTGCCATCCGGGATGCAGCGGGCGTTGCGCAAGGACCACACCCGCCGCTACCGGCGGATGTCCTGGGACGGCGTCCCGCGGACCATCGTGACCCGCTTCCGTGACCCGAAGACGGGCGAGTACACCCACCCGGAGCAGGACCGCACAATCAGCATCCGGGAGGCGGCCCGTATTCAGGGCTTCCCCGACAGCTTCGTGTTCCACGGCAGCAGGTCCAGCCAGTACGACCAGGTCGGCAACGCGGTGCCGGTGCCGCTCGCACGTGCCATCGCGGCCGAGGTCCGCCGCTGCCTGGACGGCAGCCCATCACACCGGCTCGACAGCCCGTTCCGCCGACGCCCGGTCGCGTTCCTCGGCCCACAGGGTGCCCTCCTGCCGACCCTGACGGACAGCGCCGCATGACAACCGGTGGCACCTTCCTTCCCCTGACCTCGGCCCCGGACAAGCGCCCGCACCTGGCCGAGTGGCACGGACACCGCGTCTTCCCGCTGGTCGCGTCGCACCGCACCGCCACCAAGGACCAGCGGCTTGGCCGCTGCCCGTTCCTCTCCGATGTTCTGGGCGCCGATAAGGCATGCGTAAAGGCACCGAACAGCCAGGGCGTGTGCTCGATCAGCGCCGAGAGCAACGGCCAGCGTCAGGACTGGCTTGTTTGGCCCTACCGGGCGCTCGACGACGCGCTCTTAACGACGATGACGCGGCGGCTGTACACGGTCTCGCCCGACCGGCAGATCGTCATCCAGCCGGTGCTCACGTTGGCAGAGGACCGTATCAAGGCCGTCCTGTCCGACGCCAGCGGCACCCGGGTATTCTGCTATTTTCAGGAGAAGCTCGGTGGAGAGATCGGCCTGTCCAGGACGCCCGCATCCCCCGAGCTGTCGTTCGATATCACGCTCGTGGAGCTGTTGCTGTCGGACGACGGCGATCGGCTCTGCCTCGGACGCTACGGCGTGATCGAACTTCAGACCACCGACACCCACGGCAGCTACCGGCACGCCGTCTCCGCGCTCCGCAGCGCCCTCGACCTGCACCCGAGCGACTTCCCGGCTCAGGCCGCCGCGAACCCAGAATGGGCCGGCCGCAAGGTCGAAGGTCCAAACATCTCCAACGTGTTCAAGCGGACCTTCTACCAGGTCGCGTTCAAGTTCCAGGTGACCAAGCGCGACACGTCCGTCGGCTGCGCGCTCGCCATCCCCAAGCCCGTCTGGGACTCCTGGCTGCCCTTCCTCGGCCGGCCCGAACTGCACCAGCAGCCTGACGGCACGTGGCGCCTGCTCGATGACCAGAACACCTCGCCTGCGGACTGGATCTACGTCTTTGATATCGCCGAGAGGCCGGCCGATCATGGTGGTCCGGCGCCCATCGAGATCAAACTCGTCATCGGCACCGACGCGCAGACGCTTAGCCGGGCCGCGCTCGACGTCGCGCCCGCCAGGGCCATCGAAAGCTCGGCCGGCAAGGACGCAGTCCTCGACACGTTGGCCCGCCGGCTCCGCAACTACCTGCCGGGCTTCAAGCGGCTCGGTGAGTTCGAGGAACGGTGTGGTGGCCGGGCGGGCGCTCAGCGGTGGTACACGTCGCGGCGGTGGTCGATGTCGACGACGGTCACCGTCATGGCCTTGTCGTCGATCCGGTAGATGATCCGGTAGGTCCCGCGCCGGGCCGCGTGGCGGTCGTCCATGGGCGGGGTCAGCCGCTTGCCCACCCGGTAAGGGGCGTCGAGAAGCGGGCCGGTGATGAACTCGTACGCGGCCGTCGCCACCGCTTCCGGCAGCGTCTCGCCGAGCGCGCGGCGGACCGCCGGGACGGTGATGAGCCGGTAGCGCGGCCCGGCCGGCCCGGCGGGGCGGGTCACGCGGTGCCGAAGCGGCGCCGCATCGTCTCGGCGAGTTCCTCGGCCGTGACCGCCTCGCCGCGGGCAAGCGCGGCGTCGGCCTCGGCGAGGCGGCGCATCGTCTCGGGGTCGCTGAGGATCGACAGGGTCTCTTCGAGCGCTTCGAGGTCTTCGACCGCGACGAGGACGGCGGACGGGCGGCCATGGACGGTGACAATCACCCGCTCGTGGTGGTCGTGCACGCGGCCGACGATTTCGGACAGGTGGGTCTTCACCTCGCCCAACGGCAGAGTCGTCATGACCAGAAGTATGACCAAACCCGCGTGCGCTGTCGACCGCGCCAGCGTCAGCCTGGCGGTCGTCGACGTCCAGGGGGACTCCGGACGAGCTTGGGCGAGACTAACGGGCGGCGGCGTGGACGGTGCGCACCACGTCTTCCTGCTGGGCGCCCTTGAGCGGCGGGTAGCCGCGGGCGCCGGCGCGCAGCGCGGCGAAGAACCGGTCATGCGGGAACCCCGGCCAGGCCGGATCGCTGAGCGCCGTGGTCGGCTGCGCGGGAGGCTGGGCAGGGCTCGAACCCCACCAACCTCGCTGGAGGGATCAGGCGGTGCGCAGGGCCCGGGTCAGGCCGAGGGCGGCGGTGCGGACGGCGGGGGCGAGCTGGGCGGGTCGGAACCGGCTGCGGGACACGGCGACGGACAGGGCCGCGACGGCCAAGCCGCCGGACAGGACCGGGGCGGCGATGCAGGCGACGCCGAGCTGGGACTCCTGCTCCTCGTAGGCCAGGCCGGAGACCTGGACCTTCTCGATCACGGTGCGCAGCCGCTCCGGGTCGGTGATCGAGTACGGGGTGAGGCTCGACAGCGGCTTGGCCAGCACCTCCTCCAGGAGGGCCGGGCCGGAGAACGCCAGCAGCGCCTTCCCGACGCCGGTGCAGGTGAGCGGCAGGCGGCCGCCGACCCGCGAGGGCAGAGGCACCGCGTCGTGGCCGCGGATCCGCTCGACGTAGACGACCTGGTCACCCTCGCGCAC
>JADGHD010000624.1 GCA_019689615.1 Frankia sp.
CGTTCTCGCACTCCCCGGGGGCCGGGGCGGGCCCCCGCGGGGGGGGCGCGGCCCGCGGGGCCTGGTCAGGGAGCCGGGTTGACCGGGGTGCCCACGCGGATGAGACGGATGCCCTCGGCCGTCGGGATGTTCGGGTCGCCGAGGTTGTTGTTCACCACGTACAGGTCGGCGTCGGCGTCGGCGACGACCTGCCACTGGCCGCCGACGACCGGCAGGACGGCGACGTTCTTCGGCAGCATCCCGTTGGCGCCGAACTTGAGCTGGCCGACGATGGTGCGGGCGCTGACCGTGCCGATTGCGTCCGCGATCGCCCGGCGGTCGTCGAGCGAGGAGACCGCCGCCAGGGCCTGGGCCGCGACCTCGAAGAGCGCGTGCGACGCGGCCACCTGCTGCGACCAGCTACCGCTCGCGTCGACGTACTCGTTCTTGAGGTCCTCCGACGTCTGGTTCGTCAGGAAGCTGCGGCCGGGGTGTTTGGGCGACCAGAACACCTCGGTCGTCGAGCCGTTCGCCCAGGCGCCCAGCGAGCGGATGTCGATGGAGAACATCAGCGCCTTGGACAGGGTGATGAACGGCGGCTGGAAGCCGAGCTCCTCGGCCTTCTTCCGGAACTCGAGGAAGTCCGCGTAGCGCGGGATTCCGGTGACGATCTGGACACCGCCGTCCCGGAACGCCTCCACCAGCGGGGTGAAGTCCTTCTCGCCCGGCCGGAACAGGTACGGCCGGATGTCGTTCTCGTCCTGCGCCTGGCTGAGCTGTGGGTTGACCAGTCGGAAGCCGTTCTGGGCCAGCGCGCCGCGGAAGCTCAGCTGCGGGTTCATCAGGTAGCGGCCGTCGATGTCGTCCGGCGCCAGCACACCGACGATCTTGTTGGTCTGGATCGGCCCCGACCACAGCGACGTGTAGGCGGCGGCGATCTCGGCGAAGCCGGGGGAGAAATGGTAGGTCCAGGTGAACGGGGCCTCGATCGACCCGCCCCGCTCCAGGAACCAGGACTCCCACGGTGCCAGGGTGGTGATGCACGGGATGCCGTTCGCCTCGCACTGGTCGGCGACCAGCACGGTGGTGTCGGTCGTCCCGCTGGCCAGGACGATGTCCACCCTGTCCTGGTAGATCAGCCGGGTGGTCGCCTCGGCGGCACCGCTCGAGCTCGACTGGCTGTCCCGGTAGTAGATCTCCACCGGGTAGGTCCGGTCGCCGACCGGCAGGCCGACGGTGAGGTGCCGGCGCATCGCGTCGACGACGAACAGGTCGGCGTCGGCGAACCGGCTCAGCGCGCCGGTCTGCGGGGTGACCACGCCGATCCGCACGGCCCGCTGCGAGCTGCCCGAGGAGCCACCACCGGAGCAGGCCGCGAGCAGGCCGCTGGCCGGCGCGGCCAGCGCCGCCGTGCCGGCCAGGCGCAGCAGGCGGCGGCGGTCGACGATCCGGAAGCCCTGGCCGGCGCTGACCACCTGCAGGCCAGACGCGGATTCGTCGCCGGCCACGGTATCCGTCGGCGACGCGGCGGCGGGTGCGGCGGGTGCTGCGGGCACGGCGGCCGCGCTGGTCGCGGCGTCCGGACGGGCGGCCACCGCGTCGTCGCGCCGCCTCTTCCTACGCGTCTCACGGTCAGACCAGAGCATGGCCCCTGATCCTGCCGTATCCGGGTGGAAACCCCGTCAGTGGGGTCGGTCTAAACCCGATGCGGAAGCAGATGCGCGCAAGGTGCATTACCGAACGTAATGGGCATCCGGAAGACACCGTGCGCGCGGGCATTACCGCACCGCTACCGGTCCGCCGTGCTCAAGCAGGTAGGCGCTGGTCAGTTGACGGCGCAGAACATGTTGCTGCCCTGCGTGAACTTCAACGTGCCCGGTGCCGGGCCGCCGTCCGGCTGACCGTAGGTCACGCTGTCCGCGCGCTGGTCCTTCAGCGGCCCGGAGGTGAAGGTCACGCTGGCGACCACGACCGTGTTCTCGTTCTCGAAGGTCGGCGTGTTGATGGTGTATTCGCCGGGCTCGCCGTTCCACGTGTACTGGCCGCTGACCGGCAGCACGATCAGCACGTCGTCGAGCTCCCGGGCGATCGGGCCCGGCGCGGCGGCGGCGCCGCCGGCGGCCGGGGCGGCGCTCGGGCTGGCCGTGGGGGCCGCGGCCAGCTCGACGCACTCGTAGCGGCCGTCGACGAGGGCCTTGCCGACGAGCGCGTCCGGGTTGGTGGTCCGCGGCGCCGTCGGCACCACGGTGGCCGGCGGCGTCTCCTGGGTTCCGCCGTCCTCGCCGCGCCCGGCGAGCAGGACGTAGAGCCCCACCGCGACCAGCGACACGACGACAGCGATCGCCAGCGGGCCGAGCCAGCCCTGGCGGAACCAGGCGAGCCGGTCCTGGGCCGGGCCTGTGCCGTCGTCGGCGGGCCTGCCGCCGCTCGGCTCGGCCTCGAGGCCGTCGTCGAGGCCGTCCGTCTGGAAGCGCCGGCCCCCGGCGCGGCGGCCCGCCCCCGGCTCGTCCCGAGCGGAGCCGTCCCGGCGGCTGGCGTCGGCCTCGTTCGGGTCCTCCAGCAACCGCTCCACGGCCGCCGCGCGGGCCAGCCGGTCGTCCTTGCCCGGCCGGTCGTGGCCGGCGCTGTCGTCGCGGGTGTGCCGGCGGCCCGAGCGCGTGCCGGCCGGGCGGCGCCGGCCGCCGGTGCGCCCGGACGCCGGCTCGTCCTCCTGGCCAGGGCCGGGGCCGGGGCCGCGGCCGCGCCGCCCAGCCGGCGGCGCCTCGTCCGCCGCCACGACGGCCTGCAGGCTCATCGAGTCGGTGACCGGGTTCGGCGTGCGGCGGCGCTCCGCCGGCACGCTGCGCGCGGCCCCACGCCGCGCGGGCCCGCCACCGCGGATCCGGGACAGCACGGAGGTCATCTCGACCGGCGGCCCGGCCTCGCCTGGCTTGCCGCCCGGGGCCGGCGCCGGGCCGGTCGGGGACGCGCCGGGGCCGCGCGTGGCGGTGGCCGGGCCGGCGCCGGGACGCTCGCCGTCCTTCGCCGGGACGGGCGGCTCGGCTCGCCGCGCGGCCGAAGCGCCGGTGAGCGGGCCGCCAGCGGGGGGAGCACCAGGACCGGATGGGCCGGAGGCAGCGCGGGGGCCGGGCGCGCCGCCAGGAACGCCCGGGCCGGCGGGGGCGCCGGGTCCGCTCGGGCTGCCAGGCCCGCCGGCACCAGGCGGGGCGCCGAACCCGGCGGGGC
>JADGHD010000625.1 GCA_019689615.1 Frankia sp.
GCCCCGCCCGACCCCGCCGCGCGCCGGTGCCGGACGCCCGCTGGCGCAGCGCAGGAGCCGGCCGTGGCGGTAGGCGTCCACCCGGGTGCCGGGACGCCGGCCGACCCGGCGGAGCTCATCGACGTCGACGCGCTCATCGCCGCGTACCACGACGTGCACCCGCGCGCCGCCGACCCGGCGCAGCGGGTCTCGTTCGGCACCTCCGGCCACCGGGGGACGTCGACGAACGGCTCGTTCAACGCCGACCACATCCTGGCCACCACCCAGGCGATCTGCGAGTACCGGGCCAGCGCCGGCATCGACGGGCCGCTGTTCATCGGGGCCGACACCCACGCGCTGTCCGCGCCGGCCCTGGCCACCGCGCTGGAGGTGCTGGCGGCCAACGACGTCGACGTGCGGATCGCGCCGGACGGCCAGGCCACGCCGACCCCGGCGATCTCGCACGCGATCCTGGCCCACAACCGGTCCGGCCGGTCGGGCGTGGCGGACGGCATCGTGGTCACCCCGTCGCACAACCCGCCGAGCGACGGCGGGTTCAAGTACAACCCGCCCAACGGCGGCCCGGCGGACACCTCCGTCACCAACGCCATCCAGGACCGGGCGAACGCCCTGCTCGCCGACGGCCTGCGCGGGGTCAGCCGGCTGCCGTACGAGAAGGCGCGTGCCGCGGCCACCGTCCACGACTTCGTGACCGCCTACGTCGACGACCTGATCAACATCATCGACCTGGACGCGGTGCGCGGCGCCGGGGTGCGCGTCGGCGTCGACCCGCTGGGCGGTTCGAGCCTGCTCTACTGGCAGGCCATCGCCGAGCGCTACCAGCTGGACCTGACGGTCGTGAACGACACGATCGACCCGACGTTCGGCTTCATGACCCGCGACTGGGACGGCAGGATCCGGATGGACCCGTCGTCGCGGTACGCGATGGCCTCGCTGCTGCGCCTCACCGGTGCCTCCCCCGCCGACGGCCGGTACGGGTTCGACCTGGCCGTGGCCAACGACGCCGACGCCGACCGGCACGGGATCGTCACCCCGGGCGCCGGCCTGCTCAACCCGAACCACTACCTCGCGGTGGCGATCTCCTACCTGTTCGCCCACCGCACCGACTGGGCGCCGACGGCCGCGGTCGGCAAGACGCTGGTCAGCTCGTCGATGATCGACCGGGTGGCCGCCGGGCTCGGCCGCGACCTGGTCGAGGTGCCGGTCGGGTTCAAGTGGTTCGTGCCTGGGCTGACCGACGGCAGCCTCGGGTTCGGCGGCGAGGAGAGCGCCGGCGCGTCGTTCCTGCGCGCCGACGGCACGGTGTGGACGACGGACAAGGACGGGATCATCGCCTGCCTGCTGGCGGCCGAGATCACCGCCGTCACCGGCCGCGACCCCGGCGTGCTCTACCGCGAGCTCACCGAGCGCTACGGCGACCCGGCGTACCGCAGGGTGGACGCCCCGGCGACGGCGGCGCAGAAGGAGGTGCTCAAGGGGCTGACGCCGCGGGCACTGGGCGCGGCGACGCTGGGCGGCCAGCCGGTCGTGGCCACCTTCACGCACGCCCCGGGCAACGAGGCGCCGATCGGCGGCATCAAGGTCGTCACCGACGACGCCTGGTTCGCCGCCCGGCCGTCCGGCACCGAGGACGTCTACAAGATCTACGCGGAGAGCTTCCGCGGCCCGGAGCACCTCGACGAGGTCCTCGCCGAGGCCCAGAAGATGGTCGACGCCGCGCTCGACCGCCGCTGAACTCGCCGGGCCGGGAAACCCGCCCAGCGCGTCGTCGCCTACCCGGCCGGACGGCGCGGCCTCGGGCCTGGCGACAGCCCTGCCAACGTGACCGGGACGCCGACGGGGCCCGGGTGACCGCGGTTGCCGCCACCCGGGCCCGTCACCGGCTGACCGGCCGCTAGCTGGCCGCTCCCCCGGCCGGCTTGGCGGAGGGGCCGGCGGCCGCGGGCTCGGCGTCGGCGCCGCCATCTGCCGGCGGCTCGGGAGCGCCCGGCCCGTCGTTGTCGCTGTCGCCGCCCCCGCCGCTCCCGCCGCCGGTGCCGGCGGTGTCGTCGCCGGTGCCGGCGGTGTCGTCGCCGGTGCCGGGCGAGCGGCCGCCGGCGCGCCGGAACAGCGCCCGGGCCAGCCGGTAGGCCAGGTAGAGCAGCAGGACGACCACCACGATCACGCCGAGCGTGCCGAGCGCGCGGATGACGTCCTCGATACCGTCGACGAAGTCGTCCCAGGCGCCATCGACCGCGCGGATGAACCAGTTGCGCTCGGACGGGGGCTCGTAGCGGGTGCCCGGCTCGAAGATCTCCACGGTGAGGGTGGCGAGGTCGCTGGCGTCGCCGAGCACCCGGCGCTGGCCCTCGATCTGCTCGATCTGCATCTGCACCAGGTCGATCTGCTGCTGCACGGAGAGGATCTCCGCGACCGACTTGGCCTCGGCGAGCATCCCCAGGTAGGTCGCCCGCGACGACTCGAGCGCTGTCTTGCGCGCCTCCAGGTCGACGTACTGCGCGGTCACGTCCTGCGAGGTCATCGTGGACGAGCGGACGGTGCCGGCATCGGTGACGGCGTCCTGCAGCCGGCTGAACGACGCGCTGGGCACCCGCAGGGTCATCGACCCGCTCTGCCGCTCGCTGTCGTCGGTTGCCGCGGTCCCGGAGGTCTCGCTGGCCGACACGTAGCCGCCCAGGCCCTCGGCCGCCGTGCTGATCGTGCGCATCGCCTCCGGCACGCCGCCGGCCTCGACCTCCAGGGTCATCGTCCCGGTCCGCACGATCCGGGGCTCGACGCCGGCCGGCCGGGCCGCGCCGTCGTCCGTCCCGGGCGGCGGCGCCGGTACCGACGAGGCCGGCTGCCGGCTGACCTCCGCCCCGGGGGCCACGGGGGCGGCCGCGGCCGCTGCCGCGCCCTCGCTCGTCAGCCCGGCATCGGGCGCAACGGCCTCCCTGGCCGCGCTCCCGCCGAGGTCCTCGACGGGAGCGGGCAGCGCGGCTCCGCCAGCGCTTTCGTCGTCGCCGCCGCCCGAGCCGCCGGTCACCAGCGCGATCGCCACCAGCAGCACGACCAGCAGGCCAGCCCCGGCCGCCACGCCTCGCCTGGTCACCCGGACCCGCCGGCCGCCACCGGCCTGGCCGGCTTCCGCGCGAGCGGCCGCGCGCGCCGCCCGCCCCGCCCGCCACGCCGCCCCCCCCCCCCCCCGCGGGGCCCCCGC
>JADGHD010000626.1 GCA_019689615.1 Frankia sp.
CCATGTGTATAAGAGACCGCGCCGGACGAGACGTGATGGGCCAGGACGCGGCGGGCGGCGCCTGCCAGGCCGGCGCCGAGCCGGACGGCGGCGCCGTTCCCGGCCCGCGCCGCCACCCCGCCGCGAGCCAGCCGGCGCCCCCGGCCGTACCGCCGGCGCGGGAGCCCCGCCAGGCCGCCCAGCCGGCCAGGCTGGAGCCGTCCGACGCCGGTGGGCTGGATGCCGACGCCGCGCTGGAGCTGCTGCGCACCGGCGAGATCACCATCGAGGGGCGCCTCGTCGAGGCCAGCAACGCCACCCTCTACTGCACGATCGCCGCCGACGGCACCACGGCCCGCTGCGTCTACAAGCCGGTGCGCGGCGAGCGGCCGCTGTGGGACTTCCCCGACGGCACGCTGGCCGCCCGCGAGCTGGCCGCCTACGAGCTGTCCGAGCAGGTCGGCGCCGGGCTGGTGCCGCCGACCGTGCTGCGCGACGGCCCGTTCGGCGAGGGCATGGCGCAGCTGTGGATCGACGTCGACGAGACGGTCGACCTGGTCACCCTGGTCCGCGCCGGGGACGAGCGGCTGCGGGCGGTCGCGCTGTTCGACGCGGTCGTCAACAACGCCGACCGCAAGGGCGGGCACCTGCTGCCGGCCCCGTCCGGGCGGATCTACGCGGTCGACCACGGGGTGACCTTCCACGGCGAGGACAAGCTGCGCACCGTGCTGTGGCACTGGCGCGGCTCCCCGCTGGACGAGGTGGAGCGGGCAGTGCTCACCGACCTGCGGGCCGCGCTCGACGGGGCGTTCGGCGAGCGGCTGCTCGACCTGCTCACCCGGGCCGAGGTGGCGGCGCTTGCGGCCAGGGTGGAGCGGCTGCTGGCCAGCGGCCGCTTCCCGCACCCGTCGCCCGACTGGCCGGCGATCCCCTGGCCGCCGTTCTGACCTGGCCACCCGGCGCCACCGCCGGCCACCGCGCGCGGCCGGGCTGGCGGTTCGGGCGGTTGTGGGCGCTCGTCCTGAGTGTCCCTGGCCGCACGCTGCCCCGGTTACGCTGCACTCATGCAGTCGTGGCCCGCGTGTCCGCTCCCCGCGCTGCCCGGAACGGGCCGGCCGCTACGGCTCCTTGACACGGTGACCGGCCGGCTCGAGCCCGCCGTCGACCCGGCGGCCGGCGGCCGGCCGTTCCGCATGTACGTATGCGGGATCACCCCCTATGACGCCACCCACCTCGGGCACGCGTTCACCTACCTGACCTTCGACCTGGTCAACCGGGTGCTGCGGGACGGCGGCCACGAGGTCCGCTACGCGCAGAACGTGACCGACGTCGACGACCCGCTGCTGGAGCGGGCCGAGCGCGACGGCGTCGACTGGCGGCAGGTCGCCAGCCGCGAGACCGACCTGTTCCGCTCGGACATGGCCGCGCTGCGGGTGCTGCCGCCCGACGCGTACGTCGGCGTCGTCGAGGCCATCCCGCTGATCATCGAGATGGTCGCGGAGCTGGCCGCGGCGGGCGCGACCTACCAGGTCGACGGGGACGTGTACTTCTCCGTGGCGGCTGCCCCGGACTTCGGCTACGTCAGCCGCCTCGGCCAGGAGCAGATGCGCCGACTGTCCGCCGAGCGCGGCGGCGACCCGGACCGGCGCGGCAAGAAGGACCCGCTGGACCCGCTGCTGTGGCGGGTGCGGCGGCCGGGGGAGCCGAGCTGGCCGTCACCGTTCGGGCCCGGCCGGCCCGGCTGGCACATCGAGTGCGCCGCGATCGCCCGCCACCACCTCGGCGACGTGATCGACCTGCAGGGCGGCGGCTCGGACCTGGTGTTCCCGCACCACGAGTGCTCCAGCGCGCACGCCGAGGCGCTCACCGGGCACAACCCTTTCGCCCGCCGGTACGTCCATACGGGCATGGTGGGCCTGGACGGGCACAAGATGTCCAAGTCGCGGGGGAACCTGGAGTTCGTCTCGCGGCTGCTGGCGCACGGCGCCGAGCCCGCGGCGGTCCGGCTGGCCCTGCTCGCCCACCGCCACCACGAGGACTGGGAGTGGACGCCGGCCGAGCTCTCGGCCGCCGGGCACCGGCTGGGCCGCTGGCGGGCCGCCGTGGCGGTGCCGGGCGCGCCGGACGCCATGGGGCTGCTCGCCGAGGTGCGTGCGGCGCTCGCCGAGGGCCTGGACACCCCGGCGGCGCTCGCGGCGGTCGACCGCTGGGCGGACGCGGCGCTGGCCACCGCCGGCCCGCCGGCCACCCACGCCTCGGGCACCACCGGCACACCGGACACGGGGCCGGATGCACTCGCCCGCCGCGTGGTGGACACACTGCTGGGTGTAGACCTTGCGGTAGGCGAGCTGGGAGGGGGCTAGCGCCCATGGGAGCCCACCACCGCGACCCACCCGTCACCGACGGTGTGCCGCGTCCCGTCTTCGACGAGGCACCCCGTGGTTACGACCGGGAGCAGGTGGACGGGTACATCCAGGCGCTGTGGCGCTACTCCAGCGACCTGACCGTGCGCGCCGCGACCGCGGAGGCGGCGCTGCGGCACGAGCGGGAGCGGCTGTCCGCCGAGCTGGGGGTGCCCGAGGGCGCCGGGAGTGCTGCCGGTGCCGGCACCAGGATCGGGCGGATGCTCTCCATCGCCGAGCAGATCGCCGACGAGCTCGTCAGCGGTGCCAGGGAGATCGCCGAGCAGGTGCTCTACGAGGCGGTGCGCGACGCCGCCGCCGACCACCCGATCGTGCACGAGGCCCGCGAGCAGGCGGACAAGCTGCTGCGCGACGCTGTCGCCGAGGCGAGGCGGCTGGCCACGGAGCGCCACGCGGATCTCGAGGCCGAGATCGCGCGGGCCCAGGCGACCCTGGACACGCTGCGCCACCAGCAGGGCGAGCTGCTCGGCGCGATGCTGCGGCTGCGCCGCCTGATCGGCTCGGTCGACGTCGAGGCCGCCCTGGCCGACCTGGCCCGGGCCGGCACCGGCCGGCCGGGCGCCGCAAGGGGCGGCACCGTGCCACCCCCGCCACGGCCGGCGCCGGAGGCCGCCGCGCCCGGCCCGGCCGCCGCGGCGCCGCCCACCGGGCCGTCCGGCCCGGTCCCGCCGACGGCGCCACCCGGGTTCGACGGCCCGGGGCCCGGGCCCGATGGCACCGAGGGGCTCGCCGACCACGACTACTCGCTGGCTGGCTCGTTCGCCACCACCCCGGCGGGCACCCCGCCC
>JADGHD010000627.1 GCA_019689615.1 Frankia sp.
GCCGCGGCCTGCTCGGTGACCGCGGGGGCGCCGACGGCGGACGCGCGCCCCGTGGCCGGGGCCCCGGCCGCCGGGCTGGCTGTCGCCGTCACGGCCGCGGGCCCGGCGGTGCCCGGCTGGGCGTGCGCTCCCGGCGGTTCCGGCGCCGGCCCGCCCGGGCGAGCGCCGGGGCGGGTGGTCACGAGCACGCCAGCAGGCCGCTGCGGCGACGTCATCGGCGTCACCGGGGTCGGGTCCGAGGTCAGGCTCATAGCTCCTCCGGGGTCGGCTCAGGGATCGGGTCGCGGCGCGGCTCGCCTCGCGAGCCGGCCTGCCCCACCGGGGTGAGGGCGTCGCCGGCCGCCCCGGCGGCAGGCGGCGCCGCGGGCACCGGCGGGCGTGCCATCACCCCTCCCTCCTCACTCAGCAGTCGCGTTCGGTCACAAAACGAGCCAGGGCCAGCAGCTCCGCCTCCGCGAGCGGCGGCAGGGACAGGGAACGCAGCACGGCGCCGGCGGCCTTGAGCTGACGGTCGGCCTCGGCCGTCGTCCAGTCGCGGCCACCGGCCTGCTCGATCAGCGTGGCGATCCGCTCCAGCTCCTCGGTCGGCCGGTCGCCCTCGCTGACCAGGAAGGCGCGCAGCTCGTCGGCGGCGGCGCCGCCGGCCTCCAGGGCCACGACGACCGGCACGGACTTCTTACGCGACTGCAGGTCGGACAGCACCGGCTTGCCGGTGACCGCCGGGTCGCCCCAGATGCCGAGCAGGTCGTCGATCAGCTGGAAGGCGGTGCCGAGCCGGGCGCCGAACTCGGCCAGGCCGTCCACCACCTCCTGCGGGGCGTCGGCGAGCACCGCGCCGAGCGAGGCGGCGCACGACAGCAGCGCTCCGGTCTTGCCGTCCTCCATGTGCAGCGTGTCGGCGACCGTGACGTCCGAGCGGCTCTCGAACATCAGGTCCTCGGCCTGGCCGCGGACCAGGTCCTGCACGCCGGCACCGAGGATCGCCGCGGCTTTGCGCCCCGGCTCGCCTGGGACCTCCAGCAGCACCTGGGTGGCCAGGCCCAGCAGCGCGTCGCCGGCGAGGATCGCGCCGTCCGCGCCGAAGACGGTCCAGGCGGTCGGCCGGTGGCGGCGCTCGGTGTCCCCGTCCATCAGGTCGTCGTGCAGCAGCGAGAAGTCGTGCACCAGCTCGACGGCGACCGCCGCCGGCAGCCCGGTCTCGGCGGGCGCGCCGGCCGCCTCGGCGGAAAGCAGCGCCAGCGCCGGGCGGACGAGCTTGCCCCCGCCGCCGGGCTGCGGGTTGCCGTCGGCGTCGACCCAGCCGCGGTGGTACTCGACCACATGCCGCAGCCGCGGGTGCAGCCGGGCGATGGTCTCGCGGAGGGCGGGAACGGTCAGCGTCCGACCACGCTCGATGGCCTCCGGAACCGTCACGGTCATGCGGGGTTACTCCCTGTTGATGTGGTCGGCGTACCTGGTGCCGCCGTCGCCTCCAGCCCACCCGGGACGGGCGGCGGTGCGCCGGGCGCGGCGGCTGCGCCCGGCGCGGAGGGCGATGCGACGGCGGTGCCAGGAGCGGCACCGGCCGTCGACGTCGAAACGGCCGCGGCGGGCGCGGCTGGCTGGGCCGGGACGGGCGCGGACACGGCCTGGGCCGCGGCGGGCACACCAGCCCGCACTGTTGCCCTGGCCCGGACGGCGGCGGGGCGGCCGGCGCCCGAGGCGCCCTCCCCCGGGGCCGCCCAGGCGCGCGCGTCGACCCCCACGCTCGCCAGCGTCTCACGCGCAGCAGCCAACCCGCTACGCACAGCGCCCTCCATGGTCGCTGGCCAGCCGGTGTCGGTCCACGCGCCAGCCAGGGCAAGCCCGGGCAGACCGGTCGCCGGACCCGGGCGCAACGGGAGCGAACCGGGCGCCTGACGGAACGTCGCCGTGCGCTCCCGGGTCACGAAGACCTCGAGCAGTTCGGCCGACCGGGCGGCCGGCAGGACCCGGCGCAGCTCGGCCACGAACTCGGTGCCGAGCTCGGTGGCCGGCCGGTCCACCCACGGCGCGGCGGCCGACTGGGACAGCGCGATGTACTGGGCGCCCGGCGGGGCGACCCGGGCGAGCCCGGACGGGCCCGTCCTGTCGAAGATCCACTGGATCGGCGAGCCGGTGACGGCCAGGAAGGGGCCGTCGATCACCTTCCGGTCGAAGATCATGTGGATGTTGACGATCGGCGACGCGCCGAGCCGCTCCAGGCTGGCCGGGTCCGGGTGGGCCCCGGGCGGCAGCAGCGCGGCCGCCGCCGGCGGCGGCACGGCCAGCACGACCGCGTCGGCGGCCAGCACGGCCGACTCACCCCGCGCGGTGCCGCCGGTGGTCACCGCGAGCTCGTAGCCGCCGGCCGGGGTCCGGGTGATCGAGCGGACCTTGACGCTGGTGCGCACGTCGGCGCCGGCCTCGGCGAGCGCCTTGGCCGAGGCGTCGCCGTGCAGCTGCTGCAACGGCACCTCGGCCCAGCCGATGTCGCCGAAGTCGGCCCGCTCCAGCAGGCCGGTGCGCACCACCTTCGCGGCCAGCGCCAGCGACGCCTCGGCCGCCGGCGCGTTCAGCGTGGCCACGGTGAGCAGCTCCCACAGCGCCTCGGTGGCCGCCGGGCCCTGCCGGTGCTCGGCCAGCCAGGAGCCGAACGAGACCCGGTCGACCGTCGGCGAGCGGTCGTCGAGGCGCCCGATCCGCAGCGCGGCCAGCGCCGCCGAGACCCGCTGGCCCAGCGGCAGCGCCCGGTAGCCGAGCAGCGCCGGGGCCAGGTGCAGCGGCGCGGGCAGGCGGACCCTGGTCCGGCGCAGCCGGGCCCGCTCCAGCCGGTCGCCGAGCAGCACCTCGACGTCGAGCCGTGGCTGCAGCGTGGTCAGGTGCTCGACGCCGAGCCGGGCCAGGTAGCCGCGGTAGGCGGTGCAGCAGCGCATGAACACGTGCTGGCCGGTGTCCACCCACAGGCCCTTGCGGTCGAACGACGCGGTCGCGCCCCCGAGCCGCGGGCGGGCCTCCAGCAGCACCACGTCCGCCCCGCTGTCGGCGGCCAGCAGCGCCGCCGCGAGGCCGGCGAGCCCGCCGCCGACGACGGCGATCCGCGGCCGGCCGGTCCCGGCCGCGGGGGGGCGCCCCCGCCCCGCGGGGGGGGCGGGGGGGGGGGGGCGGGGCCCCCCCCGC
>JADGHD010000628.1 GCA_019689615.1 Frankia sp.
GGGCTGGCTGCCGTCGGATCCTGCTGGTCGGGCAGGTCCGCCAGGACGGCCGCGACGAACTGCTCCGCATCCACCAGCTCGTCGATGTGGAAGACCCCGGCCGGCACGGACCGGTCGAGCAGGAAGCGCGTGACGTGGGCGGCGACCGTGCCGGTCGCCACGCTCTCGCCGCGTCCGGCGATCGCGTGCGACACCAGCGAGCCGGCCGGGTCGCTGGCCGTGACCCTGATCGCGTAATGGTCGGTGCCGAACGCCAGCCAATGCGTGGCCCGCGCCAGTGCCTCGTTCGCCCCCAGCCTGGCCGACAGGTCGAACAGCCCGGCGGCGCGCGCCGCGAACAGGGCCGCGGTGGCGGGCGCGGAGTCGAAGCACAGCCAGGTCCGCACCGACAGGTTCGGCGAGTCCCTCGATGGGTTCTTCGGCGGGTTCAGCGTGCGGCGCAGGCTGAACTGGTCGGAGAACGCGAAACTGTGCACGGTGCGGCGGCCGAAGCCGGGAAGGTCGACGCGCCGGCGCCGGACCGGTCGGCCATCTGCGTCGATTGGGTGTTCCCGGCGGCCAAGGTGCGCCAGCGTCCAGCGCACCGCGTCCGGGCCGTGGTCGCCGCCGAGGCCGAGCAGCACCGCGATGTCGACCGCGTTCGCCGACGGCAGCTGGTTGACGCACCGCCGTGCCAGCAGGTTCGTCAGGCCGGGAGCGAGCCCGACGCTGAGCACGGCCGTCGAGCCGCGCTGGACGGCCAGCGGGTCGAGCAGTTCCACCGCGTCGAGCACGGCCGCGGTGGCGGCCACGTCCACGTAGTGCACGCCGCTGGACAGGCAGTGCTGCGCCAGCCGCACGTTCGCCCGCTCGACGCAGGAGATAACGGCCGCCGCGTCGGCGAGCGCCGGTCCAAGGTCACCGTCCACGTCGAGCAAACGGGGCTCGACGACGCCGGGCGCGAAGTCACGGGCAAGCGCGGTGGCTCCGGCCAGGTTCCGGCCGGCGATGACCACCCGTCCCGGGTACCAGCGCGCCAGCCGGCTGGAGACGACCCGGCCCAGCGCGCCGTACCCCCCGACCACCACGATCTTCTGGTGGTCCCGGCGCGTCGCCTGGATCAGGCCGCGGGCGGCGGTGCGGGCGGGGCCGGGCCCGGCGCTGGCCCCGACGCTGGGCGTGGCACCAGGCGTGGCGTTGGGCGTGGTGTTGGCCGGGGCGTTGGTTGGGGTGCCGGCCATCGCGCTGGTCATGGCCGCCTGGCCCGGACGAGCCAGAAGGCGCCGGCCAGTTGGACGCCCTCGGCCTCGTGATGCGGTGCCAGCGCGGCGGCGAGCCGGCGGCGGACGACGTCCTCGGCCAGCGCCGGGTTGCTTTCCACGATCGCCCGCACCGGTCCGCTGCCGACGAAGAAGTCGAGCGCCGTGTCGAGGTCTGGGCCGAAGTTCAGCGGAAGGTCGACCGCATCCAGGGCGACGTCGACGAAGCCGGCGGCGGTGAGGATGTCGCCCGCCCGGCCGGCGTCGCCGAGCGAGAACATGCCGGACGTCGGCTCGTCGGCACCGGTGTCCGTGCCGAGTAGCGCGCCCATCGGGACCGTCCACCAGGCGTTGGCCGATGCCTTCCGGGGGCAGACGAACACCATGCGGCCGTCGGCGCGCAACGACCGGGCGAGGTTGGCGAAGGCCGCCACCGGGTCCGCGAAGAACATCACCCCGAACTGGCTGATCACCACGTCGAACCAGCCGGCGGGGAACGGATGCACCTGCGCGTCGGCCTGCTCGAACCGCACGTGCCGCAGGCCGCGGGCGGCGGCGTCGGCACGGGCGGAGTCGAGCAGCACGGCCGACAGGTCGACCCCGACGACCGTTCCGCGTCGCGCCGCCGCGGCCGCGAGCAGGGTGGACGATCCGGAGCCGCATCCGACGTCGAGCACCCGGTCGGTCTCGGCGATCTCGGCCGCCTCGATCAGCACGGTTCCCAGCGGTGCGTTGATGCCCGTGGTGCGCCGGTGGTGGCGGGCCCAGTTCGAACCCTCGGCGCCGTTCCACGCCGTGGCCTGGTCCGTGTTCACGATGGTCGGGCTCGCGGCCGCCTGGTCCGGCGGCCCGCTCCCGCCGCCGCCCGTCCTACCACCTGCCCTGTGTGTGTCCGTCATGAGCGCAGGATGCGGCCGTTCTGGTATGCGGACAATTGAGAGTTGGTCAGGGAAGCCATGCACCACGCGCATGTCGGGGTTAACCTGGGTTGTGCTTGATACGTGGACGCTGCGGGTCCTGGTCGAAGTGGCGCGGCAGGGCTCGTTCTCGGGCGCGGCCGAGGCGTTGTCCATGACCCAGCCGGCCGTGTCCCGGCAGGTGGCGGGGCTGGAGAGACGGACCGGAGCGGCGCTGTTCGTGCGGCGAAGCCGCGGTGTGAGCCTCACCGCCGCCGGCGAGCTCGCGGTCGGGCAGGCCCGCGAGGTGCTGGCCCGGCTGGATGCGCTGGAGGCGTCCCTGGCCGCCTACCGCAGCCTCGACGGCGGCCGGCTGCGGCTGTCCGCCTTCGCCGGCGCCAACACGGCCTTCGTGCCCGAGGCCGTCCGCCGGTTCAGCCGGGACTTCCCCGCGGTGGACGTGAGCCTCACGGTCGTGGACTGGACCAGGCGCCTGGAGGCGGTGCGCACGGGCGAGGTGGACGTCGCCCTCGTCACCGCCTGGGACCTGCACGCCGACCCGATGGCGGCCAAGTACCAGGGCGTCTCCGATCCGCTGCCGCCGGCGGCCACCGCCGGGCTCGACCTGCTTCCGCTGCTGGACGAGGACCTCCACGTGGCGCTGCCCGCCGGTCACCGGCTCGCCGGGAACGAACTGGTACGCCTGGCCGACCTGCGGGACGAGGTGTGGATTGAGGGGGGACACCCGGACTGCCTGGGGCCGATCCCGCTGCTGTCCGAGGCGCTCGGCGGGCCGCCCCGCATCGGCTTCGTCTGCGAGGACTGGAACGGCAAGCAGGCGCTCGTCGCCGGCGGCGCCGGGGTGACGCTGGTACCCACCCTGGCGCAGACGGGTCTGCGGTCCGACGTCGTGCTGCGCCGCACCGTGCCGAGGCTGCCGCCCAGGCGGCTGTTCGCCGTCTCGCTGACCGGCACGTTCCGGCCCCCCGCCGTCGCGATCATGCTCGACGTCCTCACCGCTCTCGCGGCCGAGCACCGGTC
>JADGHD010000629.1 GCA_019689615.1 Frankia sp.
TGCTGCCCGCTGCCCGCCGGGCGGTGGCGGCCACCCGCTCGGGGCGGGTGGGGGTCATCGGCACGGTCGCGACGATCAACAGCCGTGCCTACGAGGACGCGGTCGCCGCGGCGGTGGGCGTCACGATGACCAGCGTTGCCTGTCCGGCCTTTGTCGACTTCGTCGAACGGGGTATCACGACAGGCCGGCAACTGCTAGGACTTACCGAGGCATACCTGGCGCCTCTGCAGGATGCGGACGTCGACACCCTGATCCTCGGATGTACGCACTATCCGCTGCTGACCGGGGTTATCAGCCTCGTGATGGGGGAACGTGTGACGTTGGTGAGCAGCGCCGAAGAGACCGCCAAGGACACCTACCGGGTGCTGGCCCGCGCAGGACTGTTTCGGGATCCCGGCCTGCCCCCGCCCGTGCACCGCTTCCTGACGACCGGCGACCCACGCGCCTTCACCCGCGTCGGCCAGCGTTTCCTCGGCCCCGAGCTCGCCGCCGTGCTTCCGGTCCAGCTTCCCGTGGGCACCGCGGCCACCGGCGCCGCCCACGCCGACGCTGGCGTCCCTGCCATGGCCTCCGCGGCATCCGAGGCGGTACGCCGATGAAACTGACGATCCTCGGTTGCTCCGGGACGTACCCGGGCCCGAACTCCGCATGTTCGTCCTACCTGCTTGAGTCGAACGGGTTCCGGCTGGTGCTGGACGCCGGCAACGGCTCGATGGGGGAGCTGCAGCGGCACTGCGACCTGCGCGACGTGGACGCGGTGCTGCTCAGCCACCTGCACGGCGACCACTGTCTGGACCTGGTCGTGCAGAGCTACGCCCGGCGCTACCACCCGGAGGGCATGCCGCCGAAGCTGCCGATCTACGGGCCGATCAACACCCGGGAGCGGCTGTGCGGCGCCTTCGAGCGCTGGCCCGAGGACTCGCTCGCCGACATCTACGACTTCCAGACGATCGGCCCCGGCCGGGTGCACGTCGGCCCGTTCCTTGTCGACCTCGCCCGCGTCGTCCACCCCGTGGAGGCCTACGGCGCCCGGATCAGCGCGGAGGGCAAGGTCGTCACCTACTCCGGCGACACCGGCCCGTGCGACCGACTGATCCGCCTGGCCCAGGACAGCGACCTCTTTCTCTGTGAGGCCGCCTTCCTCGACGGCGAGGACAACCCGCCCGACCTGCACATGACCGGCAAGGACGCCGGCAAGCACGCCAAGGCCGCCGGCGTCGGCGAGCTGGTGCTCACCCACCTCGTCCCCTGGGGCGACCCGGCCCGCAGCGAGGCCGA
Source organism: Frankia sp. (assembly GCA_019689615.1). Classification (GTDB taxonomy): domain Bacteria; phylum Actinomycetota; class Actinomycetes; order Frankiales; family Frankiaceae; genus Pseudofrankia. The sequence continues at coordinate 1,279 of JADGHD010000629.1, forward strand.
GGCGGTCAGCGCGTTCGACGGCAAGTTCAGCCTCGCCACGCCGGGCGCCGTCTACGAGCTCTAGCCTCTGCTCGGGCCCGCCGGCCCGGGCCCCTACCCTGACCACGCGCACACTGTGGCCGGTCGGCCAGTTCACGGCGCGAGAACGCAGGGACGGCGGGGCCGCTCGGCCCGCGGCGCGAGAGGCAGGGGCAGCCCAGGAATGAGCACCGGCTACGAGACCGTCTCCGCACGACTGATCCACCGCAACCACATCATGTCGCTGCGGGTCGAGCAGGTCCGGATGCCCGGCGGACAGGTCGCCGAACGAGATGTGATCGACCGGATGGGCGCCGTCGCCCTCGTCGCCCGCGCCGCCGCCGACCGGATCCTGCTGCTCTCCCAGTACCCCCACCCGGTGCGCGGCTTCCTGGTCGCGCTGCCCGCGGGCCTGCTCGACAAGGAAGGCGAGCCCCCGCTCGCCGCCGCCAGGCGTGAGCTCGCCGAGGAGGCGGGCCTGCGCGCCACGGACTGGCACACGCTGCTCGACCTGCGGCTCACCCCGGCCGCGATGAACCACCGGGTCCGGGTGTACCTGGCCCGCGGGCTCACCACCGTGCCGACGGCCGAGCGCTACGAACTGGGCCAGGGCGGCGAGTACGAGGAGGCCGACCTGCGCACCGAGTGGATGGACCTCGACGAGGCCGTCGACCGGGTGCACGCCGGTGAGATCCAGAACGACGCCGCGGTCGCCGGAATCCTCGCGACCGCCACCGCCCGCGCCCGCGGCTGGCGCACGCTGCGCCCCGCCGATCTTCCCTGGCTCCCCGCGCACCTCGACGAGCAGCCGGCCCGATAGCGCACTCTTCGTGGCCTGGCAGGAGGGACCGCGACCGTTGGCCGTTCGGTGGGGAAGGGGCCGGTAGGGTCCGAGTTCGTGGTGAGACACGACGGCAGGGCGGCCGACCAGTTGCGGGACGTGACGATCGAGCGCGGCTGGCAGGAGCACGCGGAGGGGTCCGCGCTGATCTCGGCGGGCAGGACCCGCGTGCTGTGCGCGGCGTCGGTGACCGAGGGGGTCCCGCGCTGGCGCAAGGGCAGCGGGCTGGGCTGGGTGACGGCGGAGTACTCGATGCTGCCGCGAGCGACGAACACCCGCAACGACCGGGAGTCCGTGCGCGGCCGGATCGGCGGGCGCACTCACGAGATCTCCCGGCTGATCGGGCGCAGCCTGCGGGCCTGCGTCGACCTGAGGTCCCTCGGCGAGAACACGATCGCGATCGACTGCGACGTGCTGCTCGCCGACGGCGGGACCCGCACCGCCGCGATCACCGGCGGCTACGTCGCGCTGGTCGACGCGTGCCGCTGGCTCGGCAGGCCGAACGCGATCCTCGGCGGGGTGAGCGCGGTCAGTGTCGGCGTCGTTGGCGGCACCCCCGTGCTCGACCTCGACTACGTGGAGGACTCGGCCGCCGACGCCGACATGAACGTCGTCTGCACCGACGCCGGCCGGTTCGTCGAGGTGCAGGGCACGGCGGAGGGCGCAACGTTCGACCGGGCGGCCCTCGACCGGCTGCTCGACCTGGCCGTCGCCGGCTGCGCCCGGCTGGCCGAGATCCAGCGGACCGCGCTCGCCGGCCCGCCGCCGGCCGGCCCGCCCAGCCCGCACGCCGTCGCGGGCGCGCGGATCGTCGCCAGCTCGACCACGCCAGGGGGTGCCCGGTGACCGGCGCGCCTGTCCGGCTCGTGCTCGCCAGCCGCAACGAGGCCAAGCTGGCGGAGCTGCGCCGCATCCTCGGCGCGGCTGGCCTCGCGGTCGAGCTGGTGCCGCTGCCGCCCGGCCAGGACGTCGCCGAGACCGGCCGGACGTTCGCCGAGAACGCGCTGCTCAAGGCGCGCGACGCGGCGGCGGTGACG
>JADGHD010000630.1 GCA_019689615.1 Frankia sp.
CCCCCGCTGACCGGCGCCGGTGGCCGGCGCGGGCCCACCCGCGGCGCGCCCGCCCCGCGCCCCCCCCGGGGGGCGGGCACTCTCGTCCCCCGACCAGCCAGCTTCGGTGGCACGCGGCGCCGGCCCCGCGGCGAAGCGCACGTCACAGGCCCGTCCCCGGTGCGTTGCCAGCGGGTTACAGTTGCCCGCGACGTCCGGTACCCCGGCTCGAGGACTGGAACGGGACAACATGACAACAGCCTCCCGGCTCGCCGGGTCGCCGCCCGCGAGCGCGGGCGGGTTCGGCCGGCCAGCCATCGCCCGCACCCGGGCGCAGCTCGCTGACCTGCTCGCCCGGCCGAAGGGCGGGACCCGCGCCGTCGTGATGACGATGGGCGCGCTGCACGAGGGGCACGCCACCCTCATCCGCGAGGCCCGCAGGGCAGCCGACCAGGTCGTGGTCACGATCTTCGTGAACCCGCTGCAGTTCGGCCCGAACGAGGACCTCGACCGCTACCCCCGCACGCTGGAGGCGGACCTGGCGGTCTGCGCCCGCGAGGGCGTCGACATCGTGTTCGCACCCAAGGCCGTGCACGAGACGCCGCCGCTGGTCCGGGTCAGCGCCGGCCCGCTCGGCGAGGTGCTCGAGGGCGCCAGCCGCCCGGGGCACTTCGACGGGGTGCTGACGATCGTCGCGACGCTGCTGCACCTGGTCCGGCCGGACATCGCGTTCTTCGGCCGCAAGGACGCCCAGCAGCTGGTCTGCATCCGCCGGATGGTGGCCGACCTGGCGTTCCCCGTCGAGATCGTCGGCGTGCCGACCGTCCGCGAGCCGGACGGTCTGGCGCGCTCCAGCCGCAACGTCTACCTGACGCCGCCGCAGCGGGCGTCGGCCCTGGCGCTGTCCCGCTCGCTCGCCGCCGGCGTCGCCGTCAGCGACCAGGGCGCGGGCGCGGTGCTGGCCGCCGCCCGCGCGGTGCTCGCCGCCGAGCCCGGGATCGACCTCGACTACCTCGCCCTCGCCCGGCCGGACGACCTCGGCCCGGTCACCGGCGGCGGCCCTGCGCTGCTGCTGGTCGCCGCGCGGGTCGGGACCACCCGGCTGATCGACAACATCGAGCTGACGCTCCCAGCGGCACCGGCGGCCACCCCCGCCACCGTCGCCGCCGTCGCCGCCACCACCGACCGCACCGCCACCGACACCGGAAAGGGCCTCTGACCGTGCAGCGGATCATGCTGACGTCGAAGATCCACCGGGCCACGGTCACCCAGGCCGACCTGCACTACGTCGGCTCGGTCACGATCGACGCCGACCTGATGGCCGCCGCAGGGCTGCTGCCGGGCGAGCAGGTCACGATCGTCGACATCGACAACGGCGCCCGGCTCGTCACCTACGCGATCGAGGGCCCGGCCGGCAGCGGGGTCATCGGGATCAACGGTGCCGCCGCCCGCCTGGTCCACGTCGGCGACCTGGTCATCCTGATCGCCTACGGGATGATGGACGACGCGGAGGCCCGCACGTTCCGGCCGCGGATCGTCTTCGTCGACGAGAACAACCGGATCATCGGCACGGGCGGCGACCCGGCCGAGGCGCTGCCACACGACCCGTCGTCCCGCCGCGGCGACAAGCTGGCAGCCCAGCCCGACCTCGGCGCCCCCGTCGGGGGAGCCCTGCCCATCGGCGCCGTCGCTGGCGTCGGCGTGGAATCCGACCTCCCGGCCGCGCGATCGCCCCGTCACCGGGCTGGCGCGGGCGCCAAGCTATAAGGGTGGAACCGCATATTCCCGGGCCGTTGGCCATGCCACTGCCGGTACTGCCCACCAGGCTTGGCGCGCCCCGCCCCGGCTGGACCAGACGCGCCGACGTCGTGGTCATCGGGTCCGGCGTCGCCGGCCTGACCACGGTGCTGCGGGTGCGGGCGGCCCTGCCCGGCGCCCGGGTGCTGGTCGTGACGAAGGCGCTGCTGGACGCCGGGTCCACCCGCTGGGCGCAGGGCGGCATCGCAGCGGCGCTGTCCGCTGAGGACTCCCCGGAGCAGCACCTGCGGGACACGCTGGTGGCCGGGGTCGGCCTGTGCGACGAGGCCGCGGTGCGGGTGCTGGTCACCGAGGGCCCGGCCCGGGTGCGCGAGCTCGCGGAGCTCGGCGCCCGGTTCGACCTGACCGACTCCGGCGAGCTCTCGCTCACCCGCGAGGGCGGGCACCTGCGCAACCGGATCGTGCACGCCGGCGGGGACGCGACCGGCCTCGAGGTGGAGCGGGCGCTGATCAGCGCGGTCCGCGCCGACCCAGGGGTCGAGGTGATCGAGCACGCGCTGGTGCTCGACCTGCTGACCGACGCCGACGGCCAGGCGGCCGGGGCGACCCTGCACGTGCTCGGGGAGGGCACCCGGGACGGGGTGGGCGCCGTCACCGCCCGGGCCGTCGTGCTGGCGACCGGCGGGATGGGCCAGGTCTACGCGTCGACCACCAACCCGCCGGTGTCCACCGGTGACGGGGTGGCGCTCGCGCTGCGGGCCGGCGCGGTCGTGACCGACCTGGAGTTCGTCCAGTTCCACCCGACCGCGCTGCGGGTCCCCGGCCGGGTGGCGGCGGGCCAGCAGCCTCTGGTCAGCGAGGCGATGCGGGGCGAGGGCGCGGTGCTCGTCGACGCCGCCGGCGCGCGGGTGATGACCGGCGCCCACCCGCTGGCCGACCTCGCCCCCCGCGACGTGGTGGCCAAGCGGATGTCGCGGGTGATGGCCGACCAGGGCGTCGACCACCTCTTCCTGGACGCCCGCCACCTGGGCGAGGAGACGATCCTGCGTCGGTTCCCGACGATCACCGCGCAGTGCCGGGCGTTCGGCATCGACCCGGTCACCCAGCCGATCCCGGTCGCCCCGGCCGCCCACTACGCCAGCGGCGGCGTGCGCACGGACACCTGGGGCCGCACCAGCGTGCCCGGCCTCTACGCCTGCGGCGAGGTGGCCTGCACCGGCGTGCACGGCGCGAACCGGCTGGCGTCGAACAGCCTGCTGGAGGGGCTGGTGTTCGCCGCGCGGATCGCCGAGGACCTGGCCGGCGGCCTGCCCTCGCCCGGCGAGCCGGTGGACGCCGGCGGGCGCGGCTCGGCCGGGCTCACCGACCCGGCCGAGCGCGGCGAGCTGGCCCGGGTGATGACGGACGGCGCCGGCGTGCTGCGCGGCGAGCAGAGC
>JADGHD010000631.1 GCA_019689615.1 Frankia sp.
GGCTCGGAGTTGTGTATAAGAGCCCGCCCCCGGCCGGCCCCGACCCGGCACTGACCCGGCACTGAAGACAGCGAACGCAACGAACCGAAGCAGCGGAGAGCCGCACTGGCCATGAGCCAGCCGGTGCTGGCCACGCCGCCCGGACCGACCGGCCCCGCCTGGCGGGCTAGCCCGCGGTGGTGACCGGCCCGAGCGCGGCGACCGCGTCCGTGATCTTCTCTGCGTCCCCGACCAGCACCGTGACCAGCCGGGACGGCGCGAGCAGCTCGGCGGATACGGCGAGCACCTCCTCGGCGGTCACCCGGGTGAGCGCCGCCGGATGGTCCCGCAGGTACTCCACCCCGATCCCGGCACCGGCGAGCGCGGACAGCGTGGACGCCAGCCCAGCCGCGGTGGCGCTGCCGATCGCCATCGTCCCCACCGAGTACTGCCTGGCCGCCTCCAGCTCGTCCGGCCGCGGCGGCAGCACCGCCATCCGCCCCAGCTCGTAGAACACCTCCAGCAGCGCCGGGCCCGTGACGTCGGTGGCGACGTCGGCGGCCAGGGTGAACCGGGAGCCGGCCAGGTAGTGGTCGACCGAGCTGCGCGGCGAGTACGTGTAGCCCTTGTCCTCGCGGATGTTGTTGACCAGCCGGGAGCTGAAGTAGCCGCCGAACACCGTGTTCGCCAGCCGCTGGGCCGGGTAGCCGGGGGCGGAGCGGTCCAGCGCGCCGCCGCCGAGGCGGATGTTCGTCTGCACCGCGCCCGGCCGGTTCACGATGATGATCGGCCCGGTGGTCAGCGCCGGCACCGCGGGCACCGGCTCCGGCTCGCCGCCGGTCCAGTCGCCGAGCGCGGCCTCGACCGCGTCCAGCGCCTTCTCCGCCTCGATGTCGCCGACCAGCGTCAGGATCGCCCCGCGCGGCGAGACCCGGGCGGCGTGCAGGTCACGGACCTGGCCGACGGACACCTGCGCGAGCAGCCCGGGGTCGGCGACGGCGCGGCCGTACGGGTGGCCGGGGAACATCCGGCCGAGCAGCGCCTCGCGGGCGATCACGGCGGGCTGGCTGAGCGCCATCGTGGCGTCCTCGACCACCCGGTCGCGCTCCCCGCTGAACTCGTCGTCCGGGTAGGCAGCCTCGGTGAGCACCTCGGCCAGGATCGCCAGCAGCGGCTCGAGGTTGGTCGCCAGCGCCGAGCCGACGACCGCCAGCCGGTCGGCGTCCACCCCGGTGGACAGCGACCCGCCCAGCGCCTGCACGGCGGTGGCGATCTCGACCCGGCCGCGCCGCGCGGTGCCGGTGAACAGCGTCTCGGCGAGCAGCTCCGCCCGGGCGGCGTGCTCGGGGCCGGTCCCGGTGAACGGGATCCGCAGCCGCAGCTCGACCAGCGGCACCCGCCCCCGCGCGACCACCAGCACCCGCAGCCCGTTCGGCAGCGTCCGCTCGACGACCGTCGGCAGCTCAGCCGGCAGCGTCGGGCGGACGGCCGGGATCAGGCTCACCCGCTCGCTCGTCGTCATGTGCCCCGCCGTCCCGTCATCTGTCCCCGGGCGACCGGCCCAGCGGCCGCCGACCTCGTCCCGGCCCCGCCGTCGCGGTGCCGGCCACGGCCGTGCCCGCCGGGATCGGCTCCCTCGCCGGCCGCGGCAGCCGGTCGCGTGCCGCCGGTCGGCCTCACGACGCCGCCCCGGCCCGCAGCTCCAGCACCGAGCGGCCCTGCGCCCGCAGGGACGCCGCGGCCGCGGCCACCGCGTCGGCGCCGACCTCGGCCAGCAGGCCCGGCAGCTCGTTGAGCAGCTCCGGCCGGCCGCGGTGCAGCTCGAACGCGCCGAGCGCGAGCGCCCGGCCCAACGCGTCGTCGGCCTCCCGCAACAGCGCGGAGGCGACCCTGGCCCGCACCCTCTCCAGCTCGCCGTCGGCCAGCCCGTCCGTGGCCAGCCGGTCGAGCTCCTCGTCGATCGCGGCGAGGATCCCGTCGACGCCGGACTCGACCGGGTGGCGGGCCTCGACCGTCAGCAGCAGCGGGTCGCGCTGGTCGAACGGGTCCCCGAAGGTCCCGACGTAGCTGCTGACCCCGATCACCGACCGGTCCGCCTGGACCAGCCGCCGCTCGAGCCGGCTGGCGTCGCCGCTGGTCAGCACGTCGGTGAGGAGGAAGTGGGCGAGGAACGCCGGCAGGTCGGCGTCCGGGTCGGGCACCCGGTAGCCGATCGCCAGCGCCGGCCGCGGCGCCAGCCTGTCCACGTGCACCCCGCGCCGCTCCTCGGTGCGGACCGGCTCGGCGAAGCTCTGCCGCGGCGGCACCGGGCGGGCGGCGATGCCCCCGAAGTAGCGGTCCACCAGCGCGAGCGCCTCGTCGACGGCGAAGTCGCCGGCGATCGTCAGCACCGCGTTGCCCGGCGCGTAGTACTTCTCGAAGAAGTCGGCGGCGTCATCGAGGCTGGCCGCCTCCAGCTCGCTGAAGTCGCCGTAGCCGTTGTGGGCGTTGGGGAAGGTGTCGAACGCCACCGGCGGCAGCGTGATCCACGGGAAGCCGCCGTACGGGCGGTTCAGCACGTTGACCCGGATCTCCTCCTGGACCACCGCGATCTGGTTGTCCAGGTTCTCCTGGGTGATCTTCGGCGCACGCATCCGGTCGGCCTCGAGGAACAGGGCCAGCTCCAGCGCGCCCGACGGGAGCAGCTCGTAGTAGTCCGTGTGGTCGGGGTGGGTGGAACCGTTGAAGATCCCGCCGGCCGCCTGGACGTGCCTGGGGTGCTCCGCCTTCCCGACGTGCTCGCTGCCCTGGAACATCATGTGCTCGAACAGGTGCGCGAACCCCGTCCGCCCCTGCGGCTCCGAGCGGAAGCCGACGTCGTAGTGGACGGCGACGGCCACCACCGGCGCCGTCGTGTCCGGGGCCAGGACCACCCGCAGCCCGTTGTCGAGACGCGCCTTGCGCAGCGGGTAGGCGGGCGCGGGCAGGGAGACGCCCGCGCTCACGGCGGCGGATGCCGCCGCCGGGCGCACTGTGGCGGACGCCGCCGGGCCGGTGCCGGTAGGTGAGGACACACCGGTCACGCTACTGCCCCACAGGCCCCTGCCGTCACCCGTAACCTGACAATGGTGCGCCTCGGTCCCGAGCCGCCGGCGCGCGCGTGATCCCCGCGACGGCCGGGCCCGTGACGGCCGGGCCCG
>JADGHD010000632.1 GCA_019689615.1 Frankia sp.
CCGGCCGGCCGAACGCCGACGCGCCGGCCAGCCGGCCGCCTGCTCACACCTTGTAGCCGCCGTCGACGCTGATGACCTGGCCGGTGATGCCGCGGCCGTCCGGGCCGGCGAGCAGGGTGGCCATGCCGGCGAGCTCGTCGGCCTCGAGGACGCGGTTCTGCAGCGACTCGGCGGCGGCGCGGGCCTCCTCCTCGGCGGCGGTGGTGCCGCGGCGGGCGGCGATGCGGTCGAAGTCGAGCAGCGAGGTCCTGGTCCAGCCGGGGCAGAGCAGGTTGACATTGATGCCGTACGGGGCGGCGGCCGCGGCAAGCTGCCTGGTGAGCCCGACCAGTCCGTGCTTGGCGGCGGTGTAGGGGACGGAGCCGCCGGTTCGCTTGGACGCGCCGGAGCCGATGCTGATGATCCGGCCACCGTCGCCCTGGGCCCGCATCGCCCGCAGCGCGGCGCTGCTCGTCCACCAGGCCGAGGTCAGGCAGAACAGCACCGTTCGCTCGAACGCCTCATCGGCCGCGGCCGCGGCGGCGTCGCCCTCGGCGAACGGGTCGGCGTTGCCGAGCGTGCCGCCGACGTTGTTCACCAGGATGTCGATCCGGCCGAACCGCTCGAGGGCGGCGGCGACCGGCCGGCGGGCGTCCGCGCGGTCCATCGCGTCGGCCACCACGGCCAGGCCCCGGTCCGGGCCGAGTCGGGCGGCATCCAGCACCGCCGCCAGGTCGCTCCCGGTACGGGAGGAGATCACGACGGTCGCGCCCTCGCGGGCGTAGCGCAGCGCGATCGCCCGGCCGATCCCGCGCCCGCCGCCGGTGATCACGGCCACCCGCCCGGCAAGCTGGCCGCCCTGGCCGGCCGGGGCGGCCCCATCCTGGCCGGCCGCCCCGGCGACGGCCTGCTCGGCCGGCGTCGCCGCGTCCCGTCCTGGCTGGTCGTGCTGGCCCATCGCCCTCCCCGTCCCTGCGTGCGTCGCCCGTGCGTCCGCTATGGCGATCCTGTCGGGCCGCCGGTATCCCGTGCATGTACTTAACCAGGTCAACTAACCTGCCGCCATCGTCCCGGTACCGCCCGCGGGCCGCGACCCCCCGGGCGGCGCCGGCCGACCCTCCCCGCGACGAAGGGAGCACTGCCATGGCCTGGGATTTCAGCACCGATCCGGAGTTCCAGAAGGAGCTCGACTGGATCAGGGAGATCGTCATCAACGAGATCGAGCCGCTCGACCTGCTCAAGGACGAGATGAGCCCGGAGGCGTGGCGACGGGCGACCGACCCGCTGAAGGAGCAGGTGAAGGCACGCGGCCTGTGGGCGGCCCACCTTGACCCGGAGCTGGGCGGCAAGGGGTTCGGCCAGCTGCCGCTGGCGCTGATGCACGAGATCCTGGGTCGCACGCCGTCGGCGCCGAACATCTTCGGCAACCAGGCGCCGGACTCCGGCAACAGCGAGCTGCTCGCGGTCGGGGCGAACGAGGCGCAGCGGGAGCGCTGGCTGTGGCCGCTGCTCGCCGGCAAGCTCAGCAGCTCGTTCGCGCTCACCGAGCCGCACACCGCCGGGTCCGACCCGACCGGGATCCGCACCAACGCGGTGCGCGAGGGCGACGGCTGGGTGATCAACGGGCTGAAGTGGTTCGCGTCCAACGCGTCCGTCGCGGACTTCGTGCTCGTGTTCGCGGTTACCGACCAGGACCCGGCCACCCCGCGGCATCGCCGGGCCTCGATGTTCGTCGTCGAGCGCGACACCCCGGGCATGACGGTCGTCCGGGACGTCGGCACGATGGCGCACCCGTACGAGGGCACGGGGACCCGCCACTCCGGCGGCCATGCCGAGATCGTCTTCGAGAACTGCTGGGTGCCGGACGAGAACATGATCGGTCAGCCCGGTGACGCGTTCATGCTCGCCCAGCGCCGGCTCAACGGTGGCCGGATCCACCACGCGATGCGCTGGGTGGGCCAGTGCCGGCGGGCCTTCGAGATGATGTGTGAGCGGGCGGTCTCCCGGAAGGTGGGCGGCACGCCCCTGGCGGACCGGCAGCTGATCCAGCAGATGATCACGAAGTCCTCGATCGAGATCGAGGCGTTCCGGCTGATGACGCTGCGCGCCGCCTGGATCTGGGACAACCAGGGCCCGAAGGCGGCCAGGCAGGCCGTTTCCGAGATCAAGTACTGGGGCGCCCAGGTGCTGCACGACGTGCTGGACCGGGCGATCCAGATCCACGGAGCGATGGGCTACAGCACCGACCTGCCGCTGGAGTCGATGTACCGCACCGCCCGCAACTTCCGGATCAGCGACGGCGCGGACGAGGTGCACATCCAGCAGGTCGCCCGGATGATCCTGCGGAACGTGCAGCCGGTCGACGGCTACCCGAGCGAGTACGTGCCGGCCCGGCGCGCCGAGGCCCGCCGCCGGTTCGCCCACCTGCTGGACTCGCCGGACGGTGCCGGCCAGGCCGCGGCCGGGACGGAGGCGGGCAAGTGATCCCGACCGATGTGCGGCTCGCGGTGCCCGTCGAGCCGCTGCCCGCCTGGCTGCGGGCCGAGGGGCTGCTGCCGGCGGACGCCACCGCCGACGACGTCGACGTGGTCCAGCTCTCCGGAGGCTCGTCGAACCTGACCTTCCGGGTGCGCGGCAGGACGGGCGGGGGCGTCGACTGGGTGCTGCGCCGCCCGCCGGTGAAGGGCTCGCTGCCCACCGCGCACGACGTCGTCCGCGAGTACCGGATCCAGTCCGCGCTCGCGCCTACCGGCGTCCCGGTGGCCCCGATGGTCGCGGCCTGCGCCGACCCGGAGGTGATCGGCGCCCCGTTCTACCTGATGGGCCACCTGGACGGCGTGGTGCACGCGGACCAGCGCAAGCTCGCCGCGCTGGCGCCCGATGAGGCGCGCCAGATCGCGCTGGCGCTGGTCGACGCGCTGGCCGCGATCCACGCGGTGCTGCCGGAGGAGACCGAGCTGCGCGAGCTCGCCCGCCCGGAGCCGTTCCTCGACCGGACGCTGCGCCGCTGGCGCCGGCAGTGGGGGCTGTCCCGCAGCCCCGAGCGGCCGGTCCCGGCGTTGGACGAGCTGTTCGAGGTGCTGGAGCGCCGCCGGCCGCCCGCGGCGCCGGTCCGGCTCGTCCACGGCGACTTCAACCTGGGCAACGTCATGTACGGGGCCGCCGAGCAGACGCGGG
>JADGHD010000633.1 GCA_019689615.1 Frankia sp.
AGGGCTGACGGCCGGAGAGCGAGCCGGGCAGGCCAAGGGCTGACGGCCGGAGAGGAGGCACCGTCGGTGGCTGCGGCGACGCTGTTGCTGGTCGAGGACGACAACCGGATTCGGCAGGCGCTGCGGATGGCGCTGGCCGACGAGGGCTACGACGTCCGCGAGGCGGCGACCGGCGGGGAGGCGATCACCCAGTCCCTGATGCCCGGCATCGACGTCGTCCTGCTCGACCTGATGCTGCCGGACATGGACGGGCTGGAGGTCTGCCGGCGGCTGCGGGCCGAGTGCGACCTGCCGATCATCGTCGTCAGCGCGCGCATCCAGTCCGACGACATCATCGCCGGGCTCGAGGCCGGCGCCGACGACTACATGACCAAGCCGCTGGTCGCGGCCGAGCTGGCGGCCAGGATCCGGGCGCTGCTGCGCCGGGTCCGCGGGACGCAGGGGGACAGCCCGCGGGTGCTGCGCTTCGGCGACCTGGAGATCCGCGTCGACGAGGGCGTCGTGCGCCGCCACGGCGTCGAGGCGCACCTGACCAAGACGGAGTTCCGGCTGCTGTGCGAGCTCGCGCTCGCCGAAGGCAAGGTGGTGACCCGCGAGCAGCTGCTCGAGCGGGTGTGGGGGTACGGCTACTTCGGCGACTCCCGGCTCCTCGACGTCCATGTCCGCCGGCTGCGCCGCAAGATCGAGCCGTCCCCCGGAGCGCCGCGACACGTCCTGACCGTCCGGGGGGTCGGCTACCGGATCGCGCGATGAGACGGCGCCGGGACCCGCGCCGCCCACCGGCCGAACCGGACCAGCCGCCGGGCGATCCGGCCGAGGGCGGCGGCCTGGTCGAGCAGGCACCGCCCGGGTGGCGCATGCGGCTGCGGACCCGGATGATGCTGGCGTTCAGCGTGATCTCGCTGACCGTGGTCGTGCTGTCGGCGCTCGCCACCTGGTTCCTGGCCACCGGCTACATGACGAGCCAGCGGGAGCGCAGCGCGGTCCGGCAGGCCTCGATCAACGCCGAGCTGGTCGACACCACCCTGCGCCAGGAGCCCGAGCTCTACGACCGCCTGATGACCAACCTGTTCGCGACCTCCGACACGGCGGTGCTGGTCATCCTCGATGGGAGCTGGAGAAGCTGGGGCGGCCTGTCCCCGGACGATCTCGACGAGGAGTTCCGCCGCGAGGTCGAGGCCGGCCACCCGGTGCTGCAGCGCACCCGCCTGGACGATCGGCCGGTACTGCTGGTGAGCCAGCCGATGCCCGAGGTCTCCGGTAGCTACGTGGAGGCGTTCCAGCTCGACGAGCTGGACCGGACCATGCGCTTCCTGTCCGTCACCCTGGTGGCGACGGCGGTCGCCGGGGCGCTGGTCGGCGCGTTGTTCGGGCTGCGGGCGACCAGGACCGCGCTACGGCCGCTGGCCGAGCTCAACGCGGCGGCGCGGGCGATCGCGCGCGGGGAGAGCGAGATCCGGCTGCCGGCCACCCGGGACGCGGACCTGGCCGCGCTGGCCGCCGCGTTCGCCGAGACGGCGACGAAGCTGCGCCAGCGGGTGGAGCGGGACGCCCGGTTCGCCAGCAACGTCAGCCACGAGCTGCGCTCGCCGCTGACCACGATGGTCAACGCCTGCGCGGTGCTGGTCCGCCGGCGGGCGGAGATGCCGGCGAGCGCCCAGGCGGCGCTCGACCTGCTCGCCGACGAGCTGGGCCGGTTCGAGCGGCTGGTCCGCGACCTGTTGGAGATCTCCCGGGAGGACCAGGCCGACGACGGGATCTGGGAGCCCGTGGACCTGGTCGAGCTGGCCCGGCACGCGCTGCCGGGCGTCGACATCGAGGTCGCCGGCCGCAACGGCGCGGCCGCGGGCCGCGGCGGCGCGCCGGGCCGGTCGCTGCCGCCGGGGCCGTTCGCCGTCTGTGGCGACCGGCGCCGGCTGGAGCGCGTGATCGCGAACCTGCGGGAGAACGCCGAGCAGCACGGCGGCGGGCTGGTCCGGTTCGCGCTCATCCCACCGGCCAGCGACGGCTGGGTGCGGATCGAGGTCGACGACGCCGGCCCGGGCATCGAGGACGCCGACAAGGAGCGGGTCTTCGAGCGGTTCGCCCGTGGCTCGACGACCGCCCGCGCCGGCGGCGGAGCGGGGCTCGGCCTGGCGCTGGCCGCCGACCACATCCGCCGCCACCGCGGCCGGATCTGGGTGGAGGACCGCCCGGGCGGCGGGGCGCGGTTCGTCATCGAGCTGCCGGCCGCGGGCGACCGGCCAGGCTGACCCCGCGCGCTGGCCCACCCGTGCCGGCCCACAGGTCACCGGCGGCCGGGCAGCCTGGCCCGCCCGAGCCGGCCTCATATACCCCCATGACTGGCAACAGCTGGCAAGAGTCGCATTCCCGACACCCAGAAAGACCGTGGGCAGACGAGGCGATCGTCGGCGTGGCCCGGTGGCCACGCTTAGGCTGGAACAATGGTCATCCGGGTGCTGCTCGCCGAGGACAACTCGTTGCTGCGCCACGGCCTCGCCACGCTGATCGATCGGGCGGAGGGGCTGACGCTGGTCGGCACCGCCACGGATCGGCCGTCGCTGGAGCAGGCCGTCCGGGACCTCGCCCCGGACGTCGTGGTGACCGACATCCGGATGCCGCCGACCAGGACCGACGAGGGCATCCAGGTGGCCGCGTGGCTGCGCCGCGAACGCCCGGACGTCGGTGTGGTGGTGCTCAGCCAGCACGCGGAGGCGACCTACGCCCTGGCGCTGTTGGAAGGTGGCTCGGCTGGCCGGGCCTACCTGCTCAAGGAGCGGGTCGCCGGGCCGGACGAGCTGGTCAGGGCGATCCGGGCGGTCGCGGCCGGGGAGTCCGTGATCGACCCCGCCGTCGTCGAGGGGCTGGTCGCGGCGAACACCCGCCGCCGGGAGTCCGAGCTCGACCGGCTCACCCCGCGGGAGCGGGAGGTGCTCAGCCAGATGGCGCAGGGCTGGAGCAACGCGGCCATCGCGGCCAGCCTCGTGCTCTCCGAGCGGGCGGTGGAGAAGCACAGCAACTCGATCTTCGCCAAGCTCGGGCTGACCGACGAGCCGGACCTCAACCGCCGGGTCAAGGCCGTCCTGCTCTACCTGCACTCCGGCCAGGCGACGGCCAGTGGGGCCGGCACCACCGGCGGGG
>JADGHD010000634.1 GCA_019689615.1 Frankia sp.
GGGTACTGGCCAACGCGGCATCGTCGGCCGTCCCCGCGGCCGGCGGGTAGCACCGAGTGGGCCGGGAGGCACCGTCCTCCCGGCCCACTCGCGTGCCCGAAGCGCGTCACCCGCGGTGGCGGGCGGTGTCCGCGGCCGCCGTCGCGGCGGTCAGCGCAACGCCGGGCGCTGGCCGGGCACCGGGACCGCGGCCAGGACCCCGCCGAGCAGCCCGTGGGCCGTCACGCCGGTCAGCTCCGCCTCCGGGCGCACCAGCAGCCGGTGCCCCAGCACGTACGGCGCGAGCGCCTTGACGTCGTCGGGGATGACGAACACCCGCCCGTCCGCGGCGGCCCGCGCCTGCGCGGCGACCGCGAGCGCGAGGCCGCCCCTGGTGCTGGCGCCCAGCCGCAGCTCCGGCCGCCGCCGGGTCGCCGCGGTGATGGTGACGATGTAACGCAGCAGGTCGGGGCTCAGGTGCACCCGGCGCACCAGCGCGGACATCCGCCGGACGTCCTCGGCGGAGATCACGGGGGTGATGTCCTGCACGGAGTGCCCGCCCGCCCGGCTGGCGAGGATCTCGACCTCGGCGTCGTGGTCCGGGTAGCCGACCGTCAGCCGCATCATGAACCGGTCGATCTGCGCCTCGGGCAGGTCGTAGGTGCCCCCGTGCTCCACCGGGTTCTGGGTGGCGATGACCATGAACGGCGCCTCGACGGCATAGGTCGTGCCGTCCATCGTCACCTGCCGCTCCTCCATCACCTCCAGCAGTGCCGACTGGGTCTTCGGCGAGGCGCGGTTGATCTCGTCGGCCAGCACGATGTTGCCGAAGACGGCCCCCGGCTGGAACTCCCACTGCCTGGCCTCGGCGTTCCAGATGGTCACGCCGGTGACGTCGGTGGGCAGCAGGTCGGGGGTGCACTGGATGCGGCGCATGGTGCCGGCGATCGAGCTCGCGAGCGCCTTCGCGAGCGACGTCTTGCCCACGCCCGGCACGTCGTCGATGAGCAGGTGCCCCTCGGCGGCCAGGCAGAGCACGGCGAGCCGGACGATGTCGGTCTTGCCACGGATGAGGCGTTCGACGTTGCGGACGACGAGTTCGCACCGTTCGGCGAACCAGGCGACATCGGCGGCGGACGCTGGCTGATCGGTCACAAGGTCCCCTGGGTTGTGTCGCGGTGGTCCCACTGCAGCTGCTGACGGATCCAGCTGGTGGGCTGGCGGCACCGGCACATGACCGGCGGCCCCGCGCCCGCCTCGCGGCGTTCGCGCCGAACATCTGGCAGCGACGCACCTTCGGCCCACCCACGCCGGCTGGTCGGCATCATCACCGTGCCATATCGGGCCAGCCGAGCCGGGCCAGTTTTCCGTCCCGTGCCCGGCGATAGGCCGTGGTCGGGACCGGCCCCGGCGCGGCCACGATGCCGGGGCCGGTCCCCGCGGCGGTCAGGGCCGGGGCACGGGCTCGCGGGCCTCCCCGGCCGGCTGGCGATGGCCGGGGAACACCCAGGCGCGCAGCAGCAGGAACCGGACCACCGTCGCCACCAGGTTCGCCAGCACCACCGCGACCAGCTCCAGCCAGCGCCCCGGGCTCCCGGCGGCGTGCAGCAGCGCGAGCGAGCCGCTGGTCAGCCCCAGGCCGATCGCGAAGATGACCAGTCCGCGCAGGTGGTCGCGGCCGGCGCCGGCCAGCCCGGTCACGCCGAACGTCAGCCGCCGGTTCGCGGCCGTGTTCGCCACCGCCGTGACCGCCAGCGCCACCAGGTTCGCCGCCTGCGGCCCGAGCACCAGCCGCAGCAGCACGAACAGCGCCAGGTAGGCCAGCGTGCTGCCGATCCCGACGGTGACGAACCGGACGAGCTGCCCGGCCAGCCCGCTCGGCACCCCGGGCACGGCTGGCGACGCTGGCGGGGCTGGGCCCGCTGCCACCCCGGACGCCTCGGGGGTGGCGCCGACGCCGTCGGCCCGCCGCCAGGTCAGGGCCTGGTGGCCCAGCTCGCGGCGTAGCTGGGCCACCGGCAGCCGGCCGGTCGCCAGCGCCCGGCCCAGCCGGGCGATGCCGCGCAGGTCGGCCAGCGCCGTGGCGACGATGTCCACCCGGCTGTCCGGGTCGTCCACCCAGTCGACCGGGACCTCGTGGATCCGCAGGCCAGCCCGCTCGGCCAGCACGAGCAGCTCGGTGTCGAAGAACCAGCCGTCGTCCTGGACGAGCGGCAGCAGCCGGGCCGCCACCTCGCCGCGCACGGCCTTGAAGCCGCACTGGGCGTCGGAGAAGCCGGTCGCCAGCGTCTGGCGGACCAGCAGGTTGTAGCAGCGCGAGATCACCTCCCGCTTCGGCCCGCGCACCACCCGGGCACCGCGAGCCAGGCGGGTGCCGATCGCCAGGTCCGAGTGCCCGGACAGCAGCGGGGCGACCAGTGGCAGCAGCGCACGCAGATCCGTCGACAGGTCGACGTCCATGTAGGCGCGCACCGGCGCCGTGGAGCGCCCCCAGGCCGCGCGCAGCGCCCGGCCCCGGCCCTTGGCCGGCAGGTGCAGCACGGCCACCTCGGGCAGCCGGTCCGCGAGCTCGTTGGCGATCTCGAGCGTCCGATCGGTGCTGGCGTTGTCCGCGATCGTGATCTGGAACGTGTACGGGAAGGTGGTGGCCAGGTAGTCGCGCAGCCGCAGGACACAGCGCGCGAGGTCGGCCTCCTCGTTGTGGACCGGGATCACCACGTCCAGGACCGCGATGGCTGGCTCGCCGGCCTCGCCCCTCCCGTCGCGCCCGCGCGGCCGCGAGGCCCGCCGGCCGGGCAGCCGCTGGCGCCACCGGTTGGGTGTCGCCGCGTCGTCGCCGTCCATGGTGGCGCCGGCGTCCAGCCGGACCTCCTGCGTGGTCATGCCGGCTCCGCCTCGCTCGTGGCCGAGGAGGACGTCGGCGCGGTGAGGTCGTAGGCGGTGACGCCGTCGACGGTGGTGGCGGTGAAGTTCTCCTGGACCCAGGCCGCGATCTCGCTGGACTCCCGGCTGCCGCCGTTGGCCGGGCCGAGTGACCCGCCGGCGAGGAAGTAGTGGATCTTACCCTCGGCCACGTACTCCTGGAACTGGGCGAGCGTCGGCGACGGGTCGGTGCCGTTGAACCCGCCGACCGGCATGACCGGCTCGCCGGTCGCGAGCTGG
>JADGHD010000635.1 GCA_019689615.1 Frankia sp.
CGGGTGGGACCTTCGACCGGAAACCATGGGCCGGTGTATCGGTGATCCCGACTCCTAGCTAGCGTATAGCTAGCTAGCTTGAAGGCCTTGCTGGGAGGGCTCCGACAGCTTCGGAGGGGAGGAGAGTGGGGTGTTGCGATACCGCCCTGCCCGCCGCTCCCGTCCGGGCCCCGGGCCCTGCCGCGCGGGCGCCGGGGAGGTCGGCTGCCCTGTGGTTCCGGGGGGCGATGCGCACGGCGCCCGGACGGTGTGGCCTATCTCACTTCCGGTGAAGCTGCGATACGTTTCGCGGACTCGCGCTGTCTGTTCCGTAGCCTGGCCGCGCGCGGCCGGGCTGGTGAGACGCGGGGTGTATGCGGTCTGTCCGGAACGCGTCGCGCTGGGTCGCGGCGCGGACCCCTCCGGGCGGGCCGGCGGGCGCCCCTGCCCCGGCGCGAAAACCCGTTGCCGGGGTCGGCCGGGCCGGCCACCGTTGGGCCTGGCCGAAAGCGTCACACCGGATCAGTACGGTCGGTCGAGCGGGCGGAGCCGGCACGGAGTCAACCACCGGGCACGGTCAGCCACCCAGCGAGCACGGCCAGTCAGTCAACGAGCACGGCCAGCCACCCAGCAGACCAGCCAGGGAGCGACAGCCAGCGACGTAGCGGAGCCGAGAGCCAGCCACGCACTACCGACCACCAACCGACCTCGACGACGTAGGCCGGCGGCCACCGGTGGCACGACCCTCTGCCGGTCGTTACCGGGCGGGCACCGTCCCAGGTTCACCAACCGGGAGAGAGCACAATGATCAATGACCGGGCCGAGCAGGGTGGCTCTGCTCCGGCACCGCCATCGACCCGACAGGAACGCCCGCTGCATCGGCGGCGCTGGTTCATCCCCGCCTTCACGCTGATCGCGATCGCCGTGCTCGCCGTCGGGTGCACCGGCGGCACGTACCAGTCCAAGCTGGCCGAGGTCCAGAAGAACGACAACGCCTCCTACCTGCCGGGCTCCGCGGAGTCGACGAAGGTCGACGTGGAGGCCGAGAAGTTCAACTCCGTCCAGACGCTCCCCGGATTCGTCGTCTACCAGCGGGACGGCGGCCTGACCGATGCGGACCGGGCCAAGATCACGGACGACGTGGCGGCGTTCGGCCGGCTCGACGGCGTCGCGGCGGACCAGGTCGGCCAGCCGGTGTTCTCCGAGGACGGGACGACCGCCTCGGTGCAGGTGCCGATCGTCGCCAAGGTCGATGACGTCGAGATCGACGGAGTCACCCTCAGCGACATCGAGAACGAGATCCTTGAGACCGCCCGCGCCGACGCGCCGGAGGGCCTGGAAGTCCTCCCGGCCGGCCCCGGCGGGTTGCTGGTCGCGTTCGTGGAGGCGTTCGAGGGGCTCGACGGCGCGTTGCTGTTCGCCGCCCTCGGCGTCGTCGTGGTCATTCTGCTCGTGGTCTACCGCAGCCCGATGCTGTGGTTCTTCCCGCTGATCAGCGCGCTGATGGCGCTCGGCGCGTCCTCGATGGTCGTCTACCTGCTGGCCAGGAACGACGTGCTCACGCTCACCGGGCAGAGCCAGGGGATCCTGTCGGTCATTGTGATCGGCGCCGGCACCGACTACGCGTTGCTGCTGGTCAGCCGATATCGAGAAGAACTGCACGCGCACGAGCGGCGCCTGGACGCCATGGCCGCCGCCTGGCGGGGCGCGGCCCCGGCGATCATCGCCTCGGCGGTCACGGTCATCCTCGGCCTGCTCTGCCTGGCCCTCGGCGAGCTGAACTCGAACAAGAGCCTCGGCCCGGTCTGCGCGATCGGCATCGCCTGCACGCTCGTGGTGATGCTGACCTTCCTGCCGGGCATCCTGGTGCTCTTCGGCCGGTGGGTGTTCTGGCCGCGGGTCCCGCACGTCGACCACAAGTCCCACATCGCCACGCACGGCGGCTGGTCGCGGTTCGCGGTCCTGGTCGGCCAGCGGCGGCGGGTGAGCTGGGGTGCCGCGGCGGTCCTGCTGCTGATCTGCGTCGCCTTCCTGCCGACGCTGCGGACCAACGGCCTGTCCACGATCGACAGCTTCACCACCGAGCCGGACGCCATCGTCGGCCAGCGGATCTACGACGAGCACTTCGACCAGGGCGCCGGCGCGCCGGCTGTGATCATCGCCAACGCCGACCGCTCCGAGGACGTGATCGCCGCCGCCTCCACCGTCGAAGGGGTCGTGCAGGGCCCGGGCGGGGTCTGCGTCCAGGTCGACTACCGCAAGATCAGCCAGCTGCTGGCCTCCGGCGCGCTGAGCCAGGCCGACCTTGAGGTCCCCGGCTGTGCCCCGCCCGAGGTCCAGGTCCAGCCGGTCGACGGCCGGATCGTGATCGAGGCGAACATCGTCGACCGGTACGACACCGACGAGGCGGTCGACACGATCCTGCGGCTGCGGGACGCGGTGCACGCGGTGGAGGGCGCGGACGCGCTGGTCGGCGGGGCGACGGCGGTCAACTACGACGTCGAGGTGGCCTCCCGGCACGACCGCAACCTGGTGATCCCGATCGTGCTCGTGGTGATCCTGGCGGTGCTCGGGGTGCTGCTGCGGGCGCTGGTGGCCCCGGTCCTGCTGATCCTCACCGTGGTGTTCTCGTTCGCCGCGTCGCTGGGCGTCTCGGCGCTGTTCTTCAACCACGTGTTCGGCTTCGCCGACGCGGACCCGGCGTTCCCGCTGTTCGCGTTCGTCTTCCTGGTCGCGCTCGGGATCGACTACAACATCTTCCTGATGACCCGGGTGCGCGAGGAGGCGGTCCGGCACGGCACCCACGCGGGCATCACCCGCGGCCTGGCCGTCACCGGCGGTGTGATCACCTCGGCCGGCATCGTGCTCGCGGCGACGTTCGCGGTGCTCGCGGTGCTGCCGCTGGTGTTCCTCGCCGAGGTCGGCTTTACCGTCGCGTTCGGCGTCCTGCTGGACACGATCGTCGTCCGCTCGGTCCTCGTGCCCGCGCTCAGCCACGAGATCGGCCGGCGCATCTGGTGGCCGCACAAGCTGTCCAGACGTACCGAGGACGATGGCGTCGCGGCTGGCCTGGTGCCCAGCCAGCCCACCCGCGACGCCGAGCCGGTCAGCCACAGCCAGGCCTAGTTCCTGGCCAGCGCTGACCGCGGCGGG
>JADGHD010000636.1 GCA_019689615.1 Frankia sp.
CCGGGGGGGGCGCGGGGGGGGGGTCGCGGGGGGCGGGGGGGGGCGCGCGGGCGGGGGGGGGGGGGGCCCGGGGCGGGCTCGTCTCCGCCCGCGGCTGGGCGCACGATGGCCCGGCGGGTCGGTCAGGTAACCGCGCCAACTGACTTGAGCTCACCGATCCGGTCCCAGTCCATCCCCAGCTCGAGCAGGATCTCCTCGGTCTGGGCGGCGAACTCGGGCGCCGGCCGTGGTTCCGGTGCGGTGACGTCGAACTGGACCGGGTTGGCGGCCAGCTTCATCCCGTCGACGTCGATGACGTACTCGTTCGCCAGGACCTGCGGGTCCGCGCTGACCTGCAGCGAGTCCTGCACCGGCGCCCACGGGCCGGACAGGGTGGCCAGCCGCTCGGTCCACTCCGGCAGCGTGCGCTGGGCGAACGCCTCCGCCAGCGCGGCCACCGCCTCGGCCGTGGCCTGCGGCGTCAGCTCGTCGGCCAGGAAGCGCGGGTCATCGGCGAGGTCCGAGCGGCCGATGTGGTGGCAGACGTCCGCCCAGAACCGGGCCGGCTGCAGCATGACCAGCGAGACGAACCGGTCGTCCTTGGTCCGGTAGGTGCCGGACAGCGGGTTCGTCACCGCGCCGTGCGCACCCAGCGGGAGCCCCTCGAACGGCTTGTTCACCCAGGCCGACAGCGCGATCCCGTGACCCATCGCCCACACGCCGCTGCCCAGCAGCGAGACGTCGACGATGCTGGGCTCGCCGGTGCGCTCGCGGCGGAACAGCGCCGCCGCGATTCCGCCGGCCAGGTTGGTCCCGGAGATCGTGTCCCCGTAGGCCGGCCCGGGCGGCGGCACCACACCGGGGGATCCCGGCGGCGTGAGGCTCGCCGCCGTGGATCCCCGCGACCAGAAGGCCGTCATGTCGAACCCGCCCTTGCTCGACTCCGCGCCGCGGGGCCCGAGCGCGCTGCCCCTGGCGTAGATGATCTTCGGGTTGACGGCGCGGATGTCGTCGACGTCGATGCCGAGCCTGGTCCGTACCTTCGGCAGGAAGCTGGTCAGGAAGACGTCGGCGCGCCGGGCGAGCTCGAGCAGGATCTCCTTGCCGGCCGGGTTGGCGATGTCCAGGCCGATGCTGCGCTTGCCCCGGTTGCCGTGCCAGACGTTCGGGTTGGGCTCGCCCTCGACGCGCATGGTCCCGACCTGGCGCAGGCCGCGCTGCGGGTCGCCGGAGACGGCGTGCTCGACCTTGATGACCTCGGCGCCCCACTCGGCGAGCACCGCGCCGGCCGACGGCACGAAGCCGTACATCGCGACCTCGAGGACGCGCACCCCGTCCAGTGGCCGGCTACTCATCCGCGGGCACCGCCAGGGTCTTGCGCTCGAGGAACTCCTCGAGCCCGGGCACGCCCATCTCCCGGCCGATACCGGACTGCCGGTAGCCACCGAACGGCGAGTCAGCCCCGTACCACATGCCGCCGTTCACGCTGACCGTGCCGGTGCGGATCCGGCGGCCGATGGCGATCGCCCGGTCGTTGTCGTTGCTCAGCACGCTTCCGGACAGACCGAAGATCGAGTTGTTCGCGATCTCGACCGCGTGATCGTCCCCGTCGTGCGGGATGACCGCCAGGACCGGCCCGAAGACCTCCTCCTGGGCGATCTCGCTGTCGGGGTCGACATTCGACAGCACGGTGCCCGGGTAGAAGAAGCCGGGGCCGTCCGGCTTCTGCCCGCCGCACACCAGCGTCGCGCCGGCCGCGACCGCCCGCTCGACCAGCCCGTGCACCTTGTCCCGCTGCTTCTCGCTGATCAGCGGGCCCATCACGGTGTCCGGGTCGGCCGGGTCGCCGACCTTGAGGTTCCCCAGCATCGAGGCGACGAGGCCGGCCACGTTGTCGTGCTGGTCGCGCGGGACGAGCAGCCGGGAGGTGATCGCGCAGCCCTGGCCGGCGTGCGAGCTGATCGTCATCGCCGCGACCAGCGCGGTGATCTCGGCGTTTGCGTCGTCCAGCATGATCAGCGCGGACTTGCCGCCGAGCTCCAGGAAGACCTTCTTGACGGTCCTGCTGGCGACCTCCATGATCCGCCGGCCGGTCGGGGTCGAGCCGGTGAAGCTGATCATGTCGACGGCCGGGTGGCTGGTCAGCACCTCGGCGACCTCGACCGACGGCGAGGTGATCACGTTGACCACGCCCGGCGGGATGTCGGTCTCGTTCGCGATGATCTCGCCGAGGGCCAGCGTGATCAGCGGGGTGTCCGGCGCGCCCTTGAGCACGACGGTGCACCCGGCCGCCAGCGCCGGGGCCAGCTTGGCCAGCGCGATCTGGGTCGGGTAGTTGTACGGGATGATCGCCGAGACGACGCCGGCCGGCTCCTTCTCCACCCAGCGCCGGCTCTTGCGGCCCATCATCTCCGCGACGCCCAGCTCCTCGGTGAACGAGTAGCTCGCGGCCAGGTCGGCGTAGTACTTGACCATGCCGATCGGCGCGTCGAGCGCGGCGTGGTAGGTGATCTGCCGCGGGTGGCCGCACTCGGCGATCGTCAGCTCGCGCAGCTCCTCGCGGTGCTTGACGAGCGCGTCGTGCAGCTGGTTCAGGCAGCGCACCCGGAACTCGACGTCCGTTCCCCAGGTGGTGGTGTCGAACGCCGTGCGGGCCGCGAGGACGGCCGCCTCCGCCTGCTCGACGGTCGCGTCCGGGGCCTCGCCGATCGGCTCGCCGGTCGCCGGATTGATCGACACGGACGTCCGCGGCGACTCGACAAGCTGTCCGTCAATGAGTAAGCCCTTCAAGGCCCCTCCCCTTCTGGTAAGCGAGACGAGCGCGAGCGGGCACGACCGCCACCGCCCGTCGCGTCGTCCGTCCCCGGATCTTCCGGCAGCCGCCACCCACCCGCCAGCGGAAGCACATGCCTTCCCTCCAGGGGAAGCTACATTCTCAACTTTCGGCAATCAAACTGTCGATCCGGCCTGCTCACCGCCCTCGAAGTAGGCGGACTCCAGCCGCTCGACCTGCCCGGCGAGCTCGCTGGCCCGGCCACGCAGCACCGCCCGGCCCCGGCGCAGCACCACGACGTCGTCGGCCGCCGCCAGCGCGAGCTTGGCGTACTGCTCGACCAGGACCACGGCGCAGCCGTGGTCGGCGGCGATCCG
>JADGHD010000637.1 GCA_019689615.1 Frankia sp.
GGGGGTGCGGCGGGGGGGCGGGCGGGCGGCGCGCGCGCCCCCCCCCCGCCCCCCCGGCGCCGGCCGCCGTCAGCCGACGGTGATGCTCACCGACCGGGCGTACGGGGCGCCGATGATCTTGGCGATCTCGTGCAGCACGTCGGCCGGCACCGCGTCGTCCAGGGACAGCGACATCAGCGCCTGCCCGCCCGCCTCCAGCCGGCTGACCTGGGCGTTGGCGATGTTGATGTGCGCGTCGCCGAGCAGCGCGCCGACCGCGCCGACGATCCCGGGCCGGTCCTCGTAGCGGAAGAAGGCCAGGTGCGCCTCCGGCCGCAGGTCCACCTCGAACCCGTCGATCGCGGTGATCTTCTCCACCTGGCGGGTTCCCACCAGCGTGCCGGACACCGACACCACGGTGCCGTCCGCCATCGCCCCGCGCAGCGTCACCAGGTTGCGGTAGTCCGGGCTGTCCCGGTGGGTCTCCAGCCGCACGTCGATCTGGCGTTCCTTGGCCAGCAGCGGCGCGTTCACGTAGGTGACGCTCTCCTCGACCACGTCGGTGAACACGCCCTTGAGCGCGGCCAGCTGCAGCACCGACACGTCGTACTCGGTGATTTCGCCGCGGATCTCCACGGTGAGATTCGCCGGCAGGCCACCGGCGACCCCGGTGAAGACCTGGCCGAGCTTCTCGGCCAGCGGCAGCCCCGGCCGCACGTCCTCGGCCACCACGCCACCCGCCTGGACGTTCACCGCGTCCGGCACGAACTCGCCCTGCAGCGCCAGCCGGACCGACCGGGCGACCGCGAGGCCGGCCTTCTCCTGGGCCTCGGCGGTCGAGGCGCCCAGGTGCGGGGTGACGACGACGTTGTCCAGCCCGAACAGCGGCGACGACGTCGCCGGCTCCTTGCTGAACACGTCGACGCCGGCGCCGCCGACGTGCCCGGAGCGGACCGCGTCGGCCAGCGCCTGCTCGTCGACCAGGCCGCCGCGGGCGGCGTTGACGACGATCACCCCCGGCTTGGTCCTGGCCAGCTCGTCCTTGCCGATCAGGCCCAGGGTCTCCGGGGTCTTCGGCAGGTGGATCGTGATGACGTCGCTGACCCGCAGCAGCTCGTCGAGGTCCACCAGGCGCACGCCCATCTGGGCGGCGCGGGCCGGGGTGATGTAGGGGTCGTAGGCGACCAGGTGCATGCCGAACGCGGCCAGCCGGGTGGCGACGAGCTGGCCGATCCGGCCGAGGCCGACGATGCCGGCGGTCTTGTCGGTCAGCTCGACCCCGACGTACTTCGACCGCTTCCACTCGCCGCGCTGCAGCGCCTCGTTCGCGGCCGGCACCCGGCGGGCGACCGCGAGCAGCAGCGCGATCGCGTGCTCGGCCGCGCTCACGATGTTCGACAGCGGCGCGTTGACCACCATCACGCCGCGCGCCGTCGCCGCCGGCACGTCGACGTTGTCCAGCCCGATACCGGCGCGCGCGACCACCTTCAGCCGCTGCGCCGCGGCCAGCGCCTCAGCGTCGATCTTCGTTGCGGAACGGATGATCACCGCGTCCACGTCGGCGAGCGCGGGCAGCAGCGCGGACCGGTCGGCGCCGTCCACGTGGCGGACCTCGAAGTCCCCGGACAGCACCTCCAGCCCGGCCGGCGAGAGCTCCTCGGCAACGAGTACGACGGGCACTGGGATCTCCTCATCGAGAGCGCGGCCCACGGCGGCGCGCGGGTTGTCCCCCTCGCGCCCCGCGGGCCCACCAGGTCGGGCACCGGCGGGGGCGGCTGGCCGGCGCACGGCCACGAGCACCGCCACCGCCGCCGCGCCGTGGCGGACTCGCACACAGCGCGCGCCCAGCGTACCGGCGCATCCCCGTGACGCCCGTCTCAAGCCCGCCTACCGCCCGTCGTCGGTGACGGCGGGCACGCCAGGCACGCCGGATCTGGCCGGCAACGCCGACGGGGGCGAGGCCGGCTGGCCCCGCCCCCGTCCGCCGGGCCGGGTGGCCGCCCCGGCGGCCACCGCTGGCTGGCTGACTAGCCGTTGATCCAGGACATCATCGACCGCAGCCTGGCGCCGACCTGCTCGATCTGGTGCTGCTTGCCCTCCTCGACCAGCTTGGTGAAGGTCGGGCGGCCGGCGTCGTCCTCGGCGACCCACTCCCGGGCGAACGAGCCGTCCTGGATCTCGCCGAGGATCCTGCGCATCTCCTCCTTGACCGCGGGGGTGATGACCCGCGGGCCGCGGGTGACGTCGCCGTACTCCGCGGTGTCGGAGATCGAGTAGCGCATCCGGGAGATGCCGCCCTCGTACATCAGGTCGACGATGAGCTTCAGCTCGTGCAGGCACTCGAAGTAGGCGATCTCCGGCTGGTAGCCGGCCTCGACCAGGGTCTCGAACCCGGCCTGCACCAGCGCGGTCGCGCCACCGCAGAGCACGGCCTGCTCGCCGAACAGGTCGGTCTCGGTCTCCTCGGTGAACGTGGTGCGCAGCGCGCCGGCCCGGGTGCCGCCGATGCCCTTGGCGTAGGCGAGGGCGATCTCCAGCGCGTTGCCGGTGGCGTCCTTCTCGACCGCGACGAGGCAGGGTACGCCCTTGCCCTCGGTGAACACCCGGCGGACCAGGTGGCCCGGGCCCTTCGGGGCGACCATGAAGACGTCGACGTCGTCCGGCGGGGTGATCAGGCCGTAGCGGATGTTGAAGCCGTGGCCGAAGGCCAGCGCCTTGCCCGGGGTGAGGTTGGGCTTGATCGACTCCGCGTAGATCCTCCGGTGCGTGGTGTCCGGCGCGAGGATCATGATGATGTCGGCCTCGGCGGCGGCCTCGGCCGGGGTGACCACCCGCAGGCCCTCCTCCTCGGCCTTCTGCCGGCTCCTGCTGGTCTCCGGCAGGCCGACGCGGACGTCGACGCCGGAGTCGCGCAGGTTGAGCGCGTGGGCGTGGCCCTGGCTGCCGAACCCGATGACCGCGACCTTCCGGCCGCCGAGGTCCTCCAGGTTGGCGTGTTCGTCGTAGTAGATCTCGACCATCGTGGGCGAATTCTCCTCGTAGGCACGGTGCGTGGGGGACGCCCACGCGGGGTCGGGGTGGTGCCGGCCGGCGGGGCTGGCCGCGGCGGGCTGGGCTGGACCGCGCTTGGC
>JADGHD010000638.1 GCA_019689615.1 Frankia sp.
GTCCCGCCCTCCGCCAGCAGCGGGTAGGGGATCTGCGCGGCGAGCACGAGGCCCGCGGCGGCCCACGCCAGCCATGCGGGCGGGCGTGGTGGGTGCGGCCGGCCGGGGCGTCCGCCGGCCGGGCCGGGGTCGCGACGCACCGGCGGCGTTCCTAGACGGCCGGCGCCGGCCGGCCGAACCGGGCCGTGACCGGGCCACGGCGGCGCCGGGAGGCCGGCGGCAGCTCCTTGGCGAGCACCGCGTAGGGGGTGTGGCTGCCGGGGAAGCGGAAGTCGGACAGCAGCGGGACGAACCCCTCGCTGGCGTACAGCCGGCGGGCCCGGCTGTCCGGCAGCTCCAGCGCGGACAGTGCCGCGGTGCGGTACGGGGCGTCGCGCAGCAGCTCGCGCAGCAGCGCCCGGCCGATGCCGTTGCCCTGGTGGTCGGGCAGCACGTGCAGCTCGACGATCTCCAGGCAGTCGCTGAGCCAGTGCCGGGCGACGGCGGGCGGCAGCGCGGAGGTGACCACGTCGTGCCACCACTGGCCCTCCCGGCCGGGCAGGGCGTAGACGATCCCGACCAGGGTGTCGTCCGGCCGCAGCGCCGCGACGGCCCGCAGGTCGCGCCGTTCGACGTGGCGACGGGCGTGGGCCAGCCGGTCACGGGCGGCCCGTTCCGGGTCCGCCTCATGGACGTCGAGGAAGGCGGCCTTGTAGACGGCGATCACATCGCCAAGCCGGCCGCGCATCCGGTTCGGTGTCCAGCGGACCAGCCTGATGTCGTCACTCACCAAGGCTCGCCTCGTCGGTGGTTGGCGCGCTGTCGGGAGGTCGACGATAACCCGGCCGAGCGGGTCACTGCCCGGGGACCAACGGACGAGCCGACAAGAGACACGATAGGTAATCAAACGGTTATCTTAGGTCGCGGACGCGGCGCCCCTCGGGCCGGCCGATGGCGGGCGGCGCAGCGGGTCCCGGCCGTCCACGGTGCCGTGCCCGCCGAGCACCGCGAACCGGGCGAACAGCTCCTCGGCGTACCAGCCGAGCTCGCTGGTCCGCCTGACCACGGCGGCGTGCGCGGCCCGCCGGTAGGCGAACTCCCGGGCGGCGGCGAGGTCGGGCCAGAGGCTGAACGTGCCCTGCAGCCCGATCGGCGCCTCGCCGATCCCGAGCGCGAGCAGTGGCGCCACCGGCGGTGGCAGCGCGGCCAGGTCGGCGGCGACCGCGGGGGCCGCCCGCCAGAACGCCACCGCCCGCCGCGGCGCCAGCCGGGCCCTCGTCAGCACGGCAAGCACGGGCTGCGCCGTCCCGGCCGCCGGGGTGTCGGCGGGCGGCTCGCCCGGGGCCGCCGGGGCCAGCGGGCCGAACGGGTCCCGGCCGGACCAGCGGCCCCGGGAGGCGAGCGGGCGCAGGTCGACGTGGAAGTGCTCGTCGGCGATCCGGGCCCACGACCGGGCGGGCGGCGAGGAGCTGAAGGCGGCCGCGGCGGCGGGCGAGTCCCAGGCGGCGACCAGGCCCCAGCGCCGCGGCTCGGCGTTGGTGGGGGAGAAGCCGCCGGGCGCGCCGGTGCCGACCAGCTTGGCGAACCGCAGACCGGGCAGGCGGCGCAGGTGGGCGCGTCCCGTCGCCATCCGCACGAGCGCCGCGCCGACCAGGCGGGTGGGCACCCGCCACAGGTCCACGGTGACCAGCGGCGCCGCTGCCATTGACGCTCCTTACCTGCGCGGCTACAGTCGAACTGTTCGAACTGGTGTTCGAATAACCTCCAACCAGGGGAGGGTGGGAAGTGATCAACACCGAGCCGCGCCTGGTGCCGACCAGCCCATCCGCCGCCCCCCATCAGGTGCCCTGGCCTGGGCAGTCTGCCAGAGGGGTGCGACAGTCCCCGCCCGGTGACCAGCGGGTGCCGCTCCCGGCTGCCGGGCTGCCCCGCCGTTCCCGGGACGAGCTGCTCGCGGCGGCCCGGCACGGGCTGGCCGAGGCCGCGTTCGTCCAGCCGGCCGGTGAGCGCTACGCGCTCGCGCACCTGGCTGCGCTGCGGGTGGCCGCGGCCGTGCTGGCCGACCGGGCCCGCCCCCGGCCGGGGCGGCGCGGCCGGCCCGTGAGCGCCTGGCGGCTGCTCGCCCAGGTCGCCCCGGAGCTGGGCGAGTGGGCGGACTTCTTCGCCGCCGGGGCGCCGCTGCGGGCCGCGGCGGAGGCCGGGCTGTCGGTGGTCAACCAGCGGGCCGCCGACGACCTCGTCCGGCAGGTGGAGATCTTCATCGGCGTGGTGGAGGAGCTGCTGGGCCTGCCGTCCCAGCCGGTGCTCACCGGGACGGGGGCGCCCCGTTCCCGGGCGGGCTAGCGATGGCGTCGGCGGCCGCGCTGGCCGCGCTGCGGGACCTGCAGGAGCTCCGCGAACTGCGCGACCTTCGGGAGCACGGCGTGGCCGACGCGACGGCCGGCCACGCCGCCGTCCTGGACCGGCTGCTGCCCGCGCCACCGGAGCTCGCCGGGCTGCTGCCCCGCAAGGGGCTGCCGCGAGGCCAGACGGTGGCCGTCGAGGGGTCGGCGGCGCTGCTGCTCACCCTGCTGGCCGAGCCGTCCCGGGCGGGCGCCTGGTGCGCGGTGGTCGGCTGCCCGTCGCTTGGCCTGCTGGCGGCGGCCGAGGCGGGGATCGCACTGGAGCGGCTGGTGCTGGTGCCAGACCCGGGGCCGCGCTGGCCGGTGGTCGTCGCCGCGCTGGTCGACGGGCTGGACGTGGTGGCGGTCCGGCCGCCGCAGCAGGGCCCGGCCGGCGCGCACCGCCGGCTGGCCGCCAGGGCCCGGGAGCGGGGCTGCCTGCTGCTGCCGGTCGGCACCGGCTGGGAGGGAGCCGACCTGCGGCTGTCCGCCGAGCGGTGGTCCTTCGACGGCCTGGGCGAGGGGCACGGGCACCTGCGCGGCGTCCGGCTGCTGGTCCGGGTGTCCGGCCGCGGCGCCGCCGCCCGTCCCCGCCAGGGCTGGCTGACCGTCGCCGGCACCCCCTCGCCCACCGCCTCCGTCGCCGATGGCGCGGGCGGCAACGTCGTGCCCCTGCGGGACGGCGCCGGCCCGCGCGCCGGCGCCGTCGCGGCGGCCCCGGCCAGGAGATGGGCGTGACGGCCCCGCGG
>JADGHD010000639.1 GCA_019689615.1 Frankia sp.
CCCTGCCCCCGCCCCGCCACCGCCGACCTTCCGGGACAGGTGCCCGACTGTAGCGGCGGCAGTGGCAGAGCGAACACGCAGGGTCAGAGGACCTTGCGGGTGACCGGGCCGACGGACAGCCCGGCGCCGGTCGGGTCGACGTCGACCAGGACCTCGTCGCCGTCGTCGACCTTGCCGGCGAGCAGCTGGCGGGCGAGCTGGTCGCCGATCGCCGTCTGCACCAGGCGGCGCAGCGGGCGGGCGCCGTAGACGGGGTCGTTGCCCTCGTCCGCGAGCCAGCTCCTGGCGGCGTCGGTGACGGTCAGCGTGATCCGCCGGTCGGCGAGCCGGCTACGCAGCCGGTCGAGCTGCAGGTCGACGATCCGGGTCAGGTCGGCCTTGCTGAGCTGGTCGAAGACCAGGACCGCGTCCAGTCGGTTGACGAACTCCGGCTTGAACACCTCGCGCACGGCTGCCTGCACCATGTTCGACCGCGCCTCGGGCGACAGGGTCGGGTCGGCGATGTACTGGGAGCCCAGGTTCGACGTCAGGACCAGAATCGTGTTGCGGAAGTCGACCGTGCGGCCCTGGCCGTCGGTCAGCCGGCCGTCGTCGAGCACCTGCAGCAGCACGTCGAAGACGTCCGGGTGGGCCTTCTCCACCTCGTCCAGCAGGATCACGCTGTACGGGCGGCGCCGGATCGCCTCGGTGAGCTGGCCACCGGCCTCGAAGCCGACGTAGCCGGGAGGCGCGCCGATCAGCCGCGCGACGGAGTGCTTCTCCGCGTACTCCGACATGTCGATCCGGACGACCGCGCGGTCGTCGTCGAACAGGAAGCCGGCCAGCGCCTTGGCCAGCTCGGTCTTGCCGACGCCGGTGGGGCCGAGGAACAGGAACGAGCCGGTCGGCCGGTCGGGGTCGGAGATGCCCGCCCTGGCGCGGCGCACCGCGTCCGACACCGCCCGCACGGCGGCGTCCTGGCCGATCACCCGCCTGTGCAGCTCCTCCTCCATCCGCAGGAGCTTGGCGGTCTCACCCTCGAGCAGCCGCCCGGCGGGGATGCCCGTCCACGAGGCGACCACCTCGGCGATGTCGTCCGGGCGGACCTCCTCGTTGAGCATCGCCTCGCCGCCGCCGTCCGCGCCCTTGCGCAGCGCCTCGGTGGCCGAGGCCAGCCGCTTCTCCAGCGCCGGGATCGTGCCGTACTGCAGCTCACCCGCCCTGGCGAGGTCGAGGTCACGCTCGGCGATCTCCCGCTCGCGGCGGGCGTTCTCCAGCTCCTCCTTGACCTTCTGCACCTCGGCGATCGTGTTCTTCTCCCGCTGCCAGCGGGCGGTCAGCTCGCTCAGCTCCTCGCGCTTGTCGGCGAGCTCACGGCGCAGCCGCTCCAGCCGGGCCCTCGAGGCCTCGTCGCTCTCCTTGGTGAGCGCCATCTCCTCGATCTCCAGGCGGCGCACGGCCCGCTCCAGCTCGTCGATCAACACGGGACGGCTGTCGAGCTCCATCCGCAGCCGGGACGCTGCCTCGTCGACCAGGTCGATGGCCTTGTCCGGCAGGAACCGGGCGGTGACGTAACGGTCGGACAGGGTGGCCGCGGCGACCAGCGCGGAGTCGGTGATCCGCACGCCGTGGTGGACCTCGTAGCGCTCCTTGAGGCCGCGCAGGATGCCGATCGTGTCCTCGACGGACGGCTCGCCGACCATGACCGGCTGGAACCGGCGCTCCAGGGCCGGGTCCTTCTCGATCCTGGTGCGGTACTCGTCCAGCGTGGTGGCGCCGATCATGCGCAGCTCACCGCGGGCCAGCATCGGCTTGAGCATGTTGCCCGCGTCCATGGCGCCCTCGGCGGCGCCCGCGCCGACGACCGTGTGCAGCTCGTCGATGAACGTGATGATCTGGCCCTCGGCGTCGCGGATCTCACTGAGGACGGCCTTCAGCCGCTCCTCGAACTCACCGCGCAGCTTCGAGCCGGCGACCATGGAGCCGAGGTCGAGCGAGACGATCCGGCGGCCGCGCAGGGACTCCGGCACGTCGCCGGCGACGATCCGCAGCGCCAGGCCCTCGACGATCGCGGTCTTGCCGACGCCCGGCTCGCCGATCAGCACCGGGTTGTTCTTGGTCCGCCGGGACAGCACCTGGATCACCCGCCGGATCTCGGCGTCCCGGCCGACGACCGGGTCGAGCTTGCCGGCGCGCGCCCGCTCGGTGAGGTCGACCGAGTACTTCTCCAGCGCCCGGTACGAGCCCTCCGGGTCGCGGCTGGTGACCCGCCGGTGCCCGCCGCGGACGGTGTCGATCGACGCGCGCAGCCGGTCGGCGGTGGCGCCCGCCTCGGTCAGCGCGCGGGCCGCCTCCCCGCCCTCCTCGGCCAGCGCGATCACCAGGTGCTCGACCGAGGTGTACTCGTCGCCCAGCCGCTTGGCCTGCCGCTCGGCGTTGTCCAGGACCGCGACGAGCTGCCGGGACAGCTGCGGCGGGGCGACGCTCGCGCCCGTAGCGTGCGGCAGCCGCGCGACCGCGGCCTCCGCCCGCCGCCGGACCTGGTCGACGGACGCGCCGGCGGCCTGGATCAGCGAGCCGGCGACGCCGTCCTGCTGCGCGAGCAGCGCGGTGAGCAGGTGCAACGGGTCGACGAGCGGGGAGCCGTCACCCGTCGCCCTGGTGATCGCCGAGGACAGGGCCTCCTGGGAGCGGGCGGTCAGGCGGTCAGCGTTCATGGCGGTTCTCCCGGACGGGACGGGTCTGCAAGCGTTGACGGGACGCTGAGCGCCAACTGCGCTGAGCATCCCTGAGTCTAGTTGACTCAACTTTGGCGAGGCAGCCGCTT
Source organism: Frankia sp. (assembly GCA_019689615.1). GTDB lineage: Bacteria > Actinomycetota > Actinomycetes > Frankiales > Frankiaceae > Pseudofrankia. The sequence continues at coordinate 2,807 of JADGHD010000639.1, forward strand.
GTTCCCGCTTGTCGGGGGCGTTCTGCCCAACGGCGCCAGCGGCCACGGGCCGGCGCGGATCTCCTGCCGCCGGGTCCCGCCACGCGGCGTCAGCACCCTCGCACGGTCCCACGCCGGCCGGGCCGACCGCACGTCGCGGCCGGCCACGCGTCCGGCCGAGCCGACCGCGGCCCAGTCAGGCGGGCTGAACGGGAAGGTCGCGCGGGAACGCGCGGCGGGGCAGGGATGACGAAACGCCGCGGCCCGCGCGCGGCGGCCGGGCGGGCGCGGGTGGCCCCCCGCGCCGCGGCGGG
>JADGHD010000640.1 GCA_019689615.1 Frankia sp.
GCCTCATCCGCCTAGACTTGGCCGCCGCGCTGCTGCTCGCCCCGGCTCCCGACCCGGAGCAGGCCGCGGCGCTGGGCCTTGAGGCTGTGACCTGCGCCGCTGGGAACCCGATCGAGTCCATCCGCCGCCGCAGCGGCGAACTCGTCGCGCGCGCCCAGCCCTGGCGCCGTCTCGGGCTGGTCAACCAGCTCGCCGAGGCCACCCGCGCGCTCAGGCCTGCCGCTGGCGGGGGCCGGTGAGCACCACCACGCCCAGCGTCGACCCGGTCGCGGACGACTGGGACCGGTTCAGGGCGCTCGACCGGCTCACCGATCACTGGGACCGTCCCGGCTGGACCGCCGGCCGCCGCTCCTACCACTGGATGCTGACCTTCGAGGACGCCACCGAGCTGCACGCCCTGGCCGCGAACTGCCAGCAGCGGCTGCGCCTGCCCGTCCTCGACCATGTCCCGGCCGACGGACTGCACCTCACGCTGCAGCGTCTCGCCTTCACCGACGAGATCACCCAGGCGGACCTCGACACGGCCGTCACGCGGACGCGTCGCCGCCTCGCGGCTTTCCCGGCGTTCACGCTGACCGTCGGGCCGCTGGCCGGCTCGCCCGGCGCCGTGCGGTTCAGCGTCCGCCCCTGGGAGCCGGTCCTCGCCGTGCGTGCGGCCATCCTGGAAGCCACCGCCGCCGCGCTCGGCCCCGCCAGGGTCGCGGCCAGGCCCCGGGGGTTCCGGCCCCATGTCGGCATCGCCTACTGCAACAGCGTCACCGCCGCCGGGCCGATCGTCTCCCGCGTGGCACGGCTGCGCCGGCTGGCCCCGGCAACGGCCCACGTCGACGCCGTCACACTGGTCGAGCTGCGCCGGGACGGCAGGACCTACCGCTGGGACACCATCACCCGACTGGCCCTGCCGCGCTCCCGGCCCCGCTGAGCGGGAACCGCCCGGGGAGCGCAACAGGTGCACCGGGTGCGCGTACGGGTGCAAGGTGTGTGCCGTGGTCCGCGGCGGCGCAGCCGGGGCCGCGGTGATGAGGGAGGGCGGGCGCGTGCGGATCGGGATGCCGTTGAACTACGCGGGCGGGTTCACCGAGACCGTGGCCGAGCTGGGCGACTACGAGCGGGCGGGGCTGGACATCGTCTTCGTGCCGGAGGCGTACTCGTTCGACGCGGTGAGCCAGCTCGGGTTCCTGGCCGCGCGGACCGAGCGACTGGAGCTGGCCTCCGGCATCCTCCCGATCTACAGCCGCACGCCGGCGCTGACCGCGATGACCGCGGCCGGGCTCGACCACGTCTCCGGTGGCCGGTTCACGCTCGGGATCGGCGCGTCCGGGCCGCAGGTCATCGAGGGCTTCCACGGGGTGCCGTACGACGCGCCCCTGGGCCGGACCCGGGAGGTCGTCGAGATCTGCCGGGCGGTGTGGCGCCGCGAGCGGGTCGAGTACCAGGGCAGGTACTACACGCTGCCGCTGCCGCCCGAGCGCGGTACCGGTCTGGGCAAGCCGCTGAAGCTCATCAACCGGCCGGTCCGCGAGCGCATCCCGATCATCATCGCGGCCATCGGGCCGAAGAACGTCGCCCTGGCCGCGGAGATCGCCGAAGGCTGGGAGCCGATCTTCTACCACCCGGAGAAGGCGAAGGACGTCTGGGGGCCCGCCCTGGCCGAGGGCCTGGCCAGGCGCGACCCCCGGCTCGGCCAGCTCGACGTGGTCGTCGCGGCCCCGGTGGCCCTCGGCGAGGACACCGCCGACCTGGTCGACCTGATGCGCCCGATGCTCGCGCTCTACATCGGCGGCATGGGCGCGCGGGGCCGCAACTTCTACAACGACCTCACGCGCCGCTACGGGTACGAGCAGGAGGCCAGGCTCATCCAGGACCTCTACCTGGACGGCAGGAAGAAGGATGCCGAGGCGGCGGTCCCGGCCGACCTGCTGCGGGCGATGTCGCTGATCGGGCCGGAGGGCTACGTGCGCGAGCGCGTCGCCGCCCTGCGCGAGGCCGGCGTCACGACGCTCAACATCACCCCGATCGCCCCCGACCACCAGGGCCGGGTGGCCCTGATCGAGCGGGTCAAGGAGTGGGCCGCCGGCTGACGGCTGGCGGACGGGTCCCGACAGGCGCGGGTGCAACGGCCCGGCCACTGGCTACGCTGACGGGATGCTCATCGCGCTGTCGACCTTCATCGCCGCCGCGGTCCTGATCGTCCTGCTGCCGGGGCCGGACACGCTCGTCGTGCTGCGCAACCTGGTGTTCGGCGGGCGCCGGCTGGCGGCGCGGGCGGCGCTGGGCGTGCTGGCCGGCCTGGTGGTCTGGGTCATCGCCGCGGCGCTGGGTCTCGCGGCGCTGCTGCACGCCAGCGAGGACGCCTACCTGGTGCTGCGCATCGTCGGCGCCTGCTACCTCGGCTGGCTCGGCATCCAGGCACTGCGCGCGCGCTCGTCCCAGGCGGACGCCCTCGACGCCGTGGGCGCCGACGGTGGCGAGGACGGCGCCAGCGCCGTCGGCAGGACGCGGCGACGGCGGCGCGGCCTGCTCGGCACCGGGTTCACGTCGGGCCTGGCGACCGACCTGCTCAACCCGAAGGTCGGCGTGTTCTTCGTGTCGTTCCTGCCGGGCTTCATCCCGGACGGCGCGCCGGTCGGCCCGATGTCGCTGCTGCTTGGCGCGGTCTTCATCGTGCTCACCGCCGCCTACTACGCCGCCCTGCTCGCCCTGTCCGGCCCGGTGTCCCGGTGGCTGGCCGACGGGCCGGTGCGCCGCTGGGTCGACCGCGTCACCGGGGTGGTCCTGATCGGCTTCGGCGCGCGGATCGCCACCGAGTCCTGACCGCGCGGCCCTGGATCGAGCGCCACCGGCGCCGGGCGCGCGAGCGCCACCGGGCAGCGGTCGGTGATCCGTCGCTCCGCGGCCGGCCCACGCCGTAGTCTCGCGACGCGAGGCCGCGACGAGTCCACGGAGGAGAGAACCGCATGCAGGCACGACCGCTCGGCAGCCAGGGACCCGCGGTGTCCGTCGTCGGGCTGGGGTGCAACAACTTCGGGATGCGGATCGGCCCCGAGGAGACGGCGGCCGTCGTCGGGGCGGCGCTGGACGCCGGGATCACCCACTTCG
>JADGHD010000641.1 GCA_019689615.1 Frankia sp.
TATCCGGGATGGCCGTAGCCCGGGTGGTGGTAGCCGCTCCCGCCGGGGCGGGGGACGCCGGGCTGGCCGCCGGCGGCGCGGCGGCGGGCGGCCAGCCGGGGGCCGAGCTTGCGCTGGACCAGCCAGGCCAGGACCAGGGAGGTCAGCATGCCGAGGAACGGCCCGGCCTGCCGGGTCCGGCCACCGTCTTCGTTGGTGCTGCCGACGATCAGCAGGTAGATCGTCATGATGGCGATGAAGACGTAGCCCGACACGAAGAAGTGGAAGAAGCGCAGCCGGAGCCGTCGCACCTGGTTGCGCAGCAAGACCGCGGGCAGCAGCCACACGCCGACGCCGAACACGGCGGCCAGCGCCGGCGAGAAGATCAGGAAGGAGAAGAAGTCCCCGAAGAACTCGCCCATCCGCTCAGCCAGTGCCAGCCTCGGTGATGTCCTCCACGCCGCGGACGTGCTGCACGCTCGGGTCCGCGGCGAAGTACGGGCTGATCGCCGCCCGCCAGCGGGTGAACGCCTCGGACCCGCGGAAGGTCTCGGTGTGCGCGGCGAGCGTGTCCCATTCGACGATCAGCACGAACGTGCTCGCAGACTCGACCCCTCGGTGCATCCGGACGGATCGGCAGCCCGGCGAGGTCGCGATCTCCTTGCGGACCGTGCGGTACGCGGCGAGGAAGTCGCTCTCCGTACCTGGTTTCACGTCAAACCTTGCGATCTCCGTGACGGGACCCTCCACGCCGGGCCCAGGTGCGCTCATGTGGTCAGTCTGGCACCGCCCGGCCAGGCCGTCTGTCACGCCCACCAACACGCGCCGGCTCGCCAGTCGAGCGCGCCGGTTGCCTGGTCCCGTAGGCGCTGACGGGTGCCGGCCCGGCCGCGGCAGGTCGCGGCGGCGGGCGTCGGCTAACCGGGGATGGCGAGCGAGAGGGCGAAGTCGCCGGCGGGGTCGGTCCACCACCGGGCCAGCCGCCAGCCGGTGTTCGCCAGCTCCTTGTCGACCGTCTCCTGGTCGAACTTGGCGCTGATCTCTGTGCGCAGCTCCTCGCCCTCGGCGAAGTCCACCGTCAGGTCGATCCCGGCCAGGCGGACGGTCTGCTGGCGCAGCGAGCGCAGCCGCATCTCCACCCAGCGGTTGGCCTCGTCCCACACCGCGACGTGGGCGAACGCGCGCAGGTCGAAGTCGGCGCCGAGCTCCCGGTTGAGGACGGTGAGCAGGTTGCGGTTGAACGCCGCGGTGACCCCGGCGGAGTCGTCGTACGCGGCGAGCAGCCGGGCGGGGTCCTTGACCAGGTCCGTGCCGAGCAGCAGGGCCGAGCCGGGCCCGAACCTCGACCGCAGCGCGGTCAGCAGCTCGGCGCGCGCGGCCGGGCGCAGGTTGCCGATCGTGCCGCCGAGGAACGCCACCAGCGCGCCTGCTGGCGCCGCCGGGACCGGTAGCAGGCCGATGTGCTGGCGGAAGTCGCCGACGACGGCGTGCACGGTGACGCCGGGGTGGGCCGCGCGGGCGGCGGTTGCCGCCCGGCCGAGCGCGTCCGCGTCGACATCGAACGGGACGAAGCGGCGCAGCCGGCCGGTGTCGGCCAGCGCCCCGAGCAGCAGGCGGCTCTTGGGCGAGGTGCCCGCGCCCAGCTCGACCAGGGTGTCGATGCCCTGGGCGACCGAGGCCAGCTCGCTGACCAGGTCACCGGCGTGGCGCTCGAGGATCGAGCGCTCGGTGCGGGTCAGGTAGTACTCGGGCAGCTCGGTGATCTTCTCGAAGAGCAGGCTGCCGGTCGCGTCGTAGAACCAGGTCGGCGCGAGCTCCTTGGGGCTGGCGGTCAGCCCGCGACGAGCGTCCTGCGCCATCGCCGCGGACCGCTGCGGGCCGGTCAGATGCCGTTCCACGCAGACACCGGCGTCACCGGTCTGGGCGGAGGCGTCGCCGGTCCGGGCCGAGGCAGCGCCGGCCCCGGCGGCACCGCCGGCCTGGCCGGCCGGCCGAGGGCGCAGCCGGGCGGCCACCTCGGCCGGCGTGGGGATGCGGCCCCCGCGCGCGGCCGGTCTGCCGGTCGGGCCCGTCGGGCTGGGGGTGGGTGCTCCGGGTGCCGGTGTCCTCGAAGTCATTCGGGCGCCCTCCGTCATCTGGTCAACCCACAGTAATCGTTCTACGAGATCAAATTACTTAGAGTTACTTTGCGTGTGTCGGCCACCAGCAGGTGGTGGTTCGGGACATCAACCCAGACGTCCGGCTCGTCGTCGGTCGGCTCGCTGGCCACCAGCACGCCGTCGTCGCCGACCCGGTAGCACAGGGTGTCGTCCCAGGTGGTGGCGACCATCTGCTGGCCATCGGTGACCAGCAGGTTCAGCCGGGCTGGCCGGCCGGCGTTGGCGGCCTTCGCACCGACCGTCGTCACCACCTCGGCGACGGCCCGCGCCAGCGGCAGCCCGTCGGCCACCGCCCGTTCGAAGACCAGCGCGGCCAGCAGCGCCGAGTCGCAGCGCGAGTCGGCCGGGGGCGCGTCCGGCCGGCCGGCGAGCAGCGAGCCCAGCACCGTCACGTCCGCCTGCCCGTTGTGGCTGAGCAGCAGCCGGCCGTGGGTGAACGGCGCGGTCGCGCTCTCCTCGACCGGCATCCCGACGGTGGCGCTGCGCACGGCCGCCAGCACACACCCGGAGGCGACCGTCCCGGCGAACGAAGCGAACGAGGCGTCGGTCCACAGCGGCACCGCCCGCCGGTAGCGGGCCGGCTCGGCGCGCAGGCCGGGCGCGTACCAGCCGACGCCGAAGCCGTCCGCGTTGATCTTCGCGTGCCGCTGCCGGCGGGGCGCCCAGGACTGGCGCAGCAGCCCGAACGGCTGGTCGAGCAGCAGGTCGGCGAGCGTGCGCTGGGCGCCGAGCCAGGCGAGGTGGCGGCACATGTCGGTCTCCTGTCTCAGCGGTCGCCGTCGCGGGCGAGCCGGAAGCCGGCGAAGATCTGCCGGCGGATGGGGTGGTCCCAGTTGCGGAACGTCGCCCGCACGGCCACCGGGTCGGTCGCCCACGAGCCGCCGCGGAGCACCTTGTAGCCGCGGAACTGTGCCTCGTAGCCGCGGAGCTGTGCCTGCGGCCCGCCG
>JADGHD010000642.1 GCA_019689615.1 Frankia sp.
TGTTTATAACATCCCGGTGCGTCGGCCGCGGCCGCGGGCGCCCCGGCCGCCAGGTCAGCGGGCGTCGGCGGGGGCGTCCACGCTGCCCCCGCGGGCCAGGGCACCAGGGGCAGCACCACGGACGGGCCCGTGGCCGGGAAGGAGATGTAGCAGCGGACGCTGGGGCCGTCGCAGAGGATCGTCACGGTCACCGGGCCCGGCGGGACGGTGCGCAGGGCGTCGCTGACGACGTCGATCACCTCGTCACGCACGTCCGGCGGCACGGCGGCGAAGTCCCCGGCGACCTGCAGCACGATCCGCACGCCCCGGGCCTCCGCGGCGTCGATGGCGGTCTCCAGCTCGGCCAGCGGGCCGGCGCGGCCGCCCGAGCCGACGAGCATCCGGCGCAGCGCCCGGGCCCGGTTCTCGCACAGCCGGCGGACCCGCTCGTCCCGGGGGTCGGACTCGCCGTCCGCGATCGCCCGCAGCAGCGGCAGCACGTCGCGGTCCAGCCGGGCGAGCCGGCGGGCCCGGTCACGGCGGACCGCGGTGGCCGCGGCCTGGGCGGCGGCGAGCCTCGCCTCGGTGGCCGCGGCCATGGTCGTCGTCGCGGCCGAGGCGCGCAGGGCCGGGCCGGCCGCGCGGACCAGCAGCTGGATCGCCCAGGGCGCGACCAGCATGGCGAGCAGCCGGACCTGGTCGATCGGCTCGTCGCCGATCCGCGGCAGGCCGAGCGCCGCCATCGTCCCGGTGGTGATGGTGGCCGCCGCCACCCACTCCCGCGTCGGCCGGGATGCCGTGACCGGCAGCAGCAGGAGGTTGGCCACCAGGCCCGCCCAGTTGTAGATGCGGACGAAGTCGCCGCCGGTGCTGGTGGCGGCGCCGCCGAGCAGGACCCCGACCGCGAAGCCGGTCGTGCCGAGCGCTTCCCAGCGGGTCAGCGGCCGGCGCCAGGTGACGCAGACGATCCGGGCGACGCCGGCCGCGAACGCCGCCCACAGCAGCAGCGGCGCGACGGAGGCGATCGGGGCGAGCAGGTCGAGCGATGGGTCGACGCGGTGACGGTAGGCGAGCGCCGGCACGGCCAGGCACACCGCGCCGGCGACCATCGCGGCGCCGATGCCACGCCGGGTCGCGGTCTCGTAGTCCCTGGTCAGGCTGGCCGCGTCGGCCGAGCGGGTGGTCGTTGACCGGGGCGCGCGCCAGTGCAGGTCGACCCGGGTGCCCCGGCCGCGGGCGGAGTCGATCTGAGCCCACCCGCCGGCGTCGAGCATCCGCCCGTAGACCGACCCGCTCAGCCCCAACGGCACCCGGTCGGGCTCGCCCGCTGTCCGCCGGCCCGACGGTCCCCGGTAGTAGGCCGGGAGGGGGCGGGGCCGGTCCGGCTGGCCCCGGTCCGGCTGGCCAGAGCCCGCCCGCGGCGGCGGCACCCAGCCCGCGCCGGCGTCGTCGACGATGGCCGGGGCCACGCCGGGCGGTACCGCGCTGCTCGGGTCGAACCGGGACGGGTCGAACCCCACCCCGTCGTCGGCGATCCGCACCAGCAGCTTGTCCGCCGCGCGGTGCACGCTCACCTGCGCGGCGCTGGCCGAGGCGTGCCGGCGGACGTTGACCAAGGCCTCCCGGGCGGCGGCGGCGACCGCCGTGACGATCTCCGGCGGCAGGGGCTCGAGCCGCGTGGGCTCGTCGGCGCCGCCCCGCGCGCGACCGGCGCTGCCGTTCTCGGCACCGCCGGCCGGCTCCGCGGTCTCCGCCGCCTCCTCGTGGCTGGTAGCCCGACCAGCGCCGGCCGGGCAGGGCTGGTCCGGCCCCTCGAAGTGCAGGGTCACCACCAGCCCGTCCGCGCGGGCCTCCGCGACGACCGCGGTCAGCCGCCGGCGCAGCTCGTCGTCCCAGTCCTGGGCGACCTGCCCGGCGGCGGCGCCGACGCCGTCCTCGCCACCGGGCAGGTCGACGGGCTCGGCGCCGGCCAGCATCTGCTCGACCTCGGCGACGGTGCGCCGGCAGCGGGCCCGGGTCTGCTCGGAGTCGTCCGCGCCGCCCATGCCGATGCCGGCGAGCATGTTGAGCGCGGTGTCGTGCAGGAACCGCTCCTGGGCGCGCTCGGCCCTGGCCCGCGCCGCCGCCACCGTCTCGTGGCGGGCCAAGTCGCCGACGGCGGCCAGCCAGTCGTCGGCCGCGATCGCCACCCGGCGCAGCCGCACCACCGCCTGGCGGATCGCCATCCCGACGAACAGCAGCAGCGCCGTCGACGTGAGCGACTGCGGGTAGTGGTCGCGGGCCGGGATGTACAGCGAGGCGGCGAGCATGACCAGCGCGGCGATGGACCAGCGGGTGCGCAGCGCGCAGACCGAGCACATGCTGGCGAGCTGCACCGCGAAGAACGCCGGCGAACTCGGGTCGCCGTGCGACTGGGGCGGCACGGCCCACGGCGCGCCCAGCCCCGCGGCCACGCCGACGACGACGTCCGCGACGGCGAACCGCATCGGCACCCCGCAGCGGATGTTGACGACCACGCCGGCGACGGTCCACCCGGTCAGCGTGGCGAGCGCGGCCAGGTGCCCGGGGTGGTCCCGGTAGAAGTCGTCCCACCAGATCGCCACGTACGCCGCGGTCAGCACGATCCCGAGCACGCGCAGCGACGCCAGCCCACGCGCGATCACATGGGTGAACGTGCCGAGGGCGCTGCTACGGGTGGTGCCAGGGCGGGCGCGAGCCATCCCGGACAGTGTGCCTGACCCGCCCGTTCCTTCCCGGTGAACGTCCCCGTCGACGTCGACGTCGGTGCCACCCCTGGGTAGCCAGCCGGCACGCCCCGGGGAACGGAAGGTGACGCCCGGCGCCGCTAGGCGTGGCTGGCGGCCGGCTCGCGGGCGGGCGCGGGGACGTCGACCCGGACGGTGACGAGACGGGACTCGCGGGTCGCCCGCCGCTCGTCGTCGAAGAACGACTGCGCGGTGCAGACGAACAGGGTGCGCCCGTCCGCCCCGCCGAGCGCGCAGGCGTAGCTGCCCAGCTCGCCGGTGGACACCTCGTCGCAGATCTCGCCGCCCTCGCGGACCCGCACGACCCGGTTGTGCATCGGGTCGGCCACCCAGA
>JADGHD010000643.1 GCA_019689615.1 Frankia sp.
CCTGCCCGCGCCGGCGGACGTGCTGGCCGAGATCCCGCCGCCCCCACCGGCGCCCGCCGGGCGCCGGCGCGGGGTGCGCCGGCGCCGGGGCGGTCGGTCAGCCGGTGGGCGATCCCTTCTCGAGCGCGTCGAAGCCGGGCTTGATCACGTTGTTGATCAGGTCGAGGCGCTGGTCGAACGGGAGGAAGGCCGACTTCATCGCGTTGATCGTGAACCAGCGCAGGTCGGACCAGCCGTAGCCGAACGTGTCCACGAGCATCTTGAACTCGCTGGACAGGGTGACGTCGCTCATCAGCCGGTTGTCGGTGTTCACGGTCACCCGGAAGCGCAGGTCGCGGAGCAGGCCGATCGGATGGGCGGCGATGCTGGCCGCCGCGCCGGTGTGCACGTTCGACGACGGGCACATCTCCAGCGGCACCCGGGTGTCCCGGATGTAGTGGGCGAGCGCGCCGAGCGTGGCCTTGCCGTCCGGGTCGACGCTGATGTCGTCGACGATGCGCACGCCGTGGCCGAGCCGGTCGGCGTTGCACCACTGCACGGCCTCCCAGATCGACGGCAGGCCGAACGCCTCGCCCGCGTGGATCGTGTAGTGGCCGTTGGCCCGCTGCATGTACTGGAAGGCGTCCAGGTGGCGGGTCGGCGGGTTGCCGGCCTCCGCGCCGGCGATGTCGAAGCCGGCCACCCCGCGGTCGCGCCAGCGGATGGCGAGCTCGGCGATCTCCAGCGAGCGGGCCTGGTGGCGCATCGCGGTGAGCAGCAGCCGGACCCGCAGCCCGGTGCCGGCGGCACCGACCCGCAGCCCGTCGAGCACCGCCTCCACGATCTCGTCCAGCGTCAGCCCGCGCTCGGTGTGCAGCTCGGGGGCGAACCGGACCTCGGCGTAGACGATCCCGTCCGCCGCCAGGTCCTGCGCGCACTCGCGGGCGACCCGGGCCAGCGCGCTGCTCGTCTGCATCACCGCGACGGTGTGGCTGAACGTCTCGAGGTAGCGCACCAGGGAGCCGCTGTGCGCGCCGCCGCGGAACCACCCGCTGAGCCGGGTCACGTCGGTCGTCGGCAGCCCGGTGTAGCCGCACTCGTCGGCCAGCTCGACGACGGTGGCCGGCCGCAGCCCGCCATCCAGGTGGTCGTGCAGCAGCACCTTGGGCGCCCGGCGGATCTCGTCGATCGTGGGTCGCCGCGCTGCCGCGTCGGTGTCGGTGCTGTTGGTCGTCATCGTCAGCACAGTAAGCCGTCCGCCCACCGCACCGGGTGTACGGCCCGGCCACGCAGCCGGACCCGGGGGCAGACGGTGGGCGACGGGCCGGGGCAGCGCCGGTGAGCCCGGCGGCGGGCAGACGCGAGGCGGGTATGCGCCGACAGGGCGAGGTGAGTCCGCCGGCACAATCAGTGGATGCCCGCGTACGGGCCGGATAGGCCGGTTTGGGCAGTGTTCGGGTGTGGTCGGATAGTCCGAAACGAACGGGCGGCTGACGGAGGGACGAGGGATGTCAGGCGAGGGCCGGCCAACGCTCGACGCCGGCCGGCTGGACGGGTTCGCCGTGCGTGAGTCCGGCACCGTGATCGGTGGCCGCTACCGGCTGGAGGGCGTGCTCGGCGAGGGTGGCATGGGCGTCGTCCACCGCGCCACCGACCAGTTGCTGCGCCGCACGGTCGCGATCAAGCAGGTCCGGCTGCCCGGCGGGACGGGCCCCCGGACCGCGCTGGCCAGGGAGCGGGTGCTGCGGGAGGCCCGCGCCGCCGGCCGGCTGCACCACCCTGGTGCCGTCGGCGTCCTCGACGTGATCGACGACGGCGAGCTGCCATGGATCGTGATGGAGCTGGTCGAGGGCGAGTCGCTGGCCACCCTCGTGCAACGCACCGGCGGGCTGCCGGTCGAGCGGGTCGCCCGGATCGGGATCTCCCTCGCCTACGCCCTGGAGGCCGCGCACAAGATCGGCGTCATCCACCGGGACGTCAAGCCCAGCAACGTCATCGTCACCGAGGCCGGCCAGGCCCGGCTCACCGACTTCGGGATCGCGGTCAGCCACGGCGACGACCGGCTGACCGGCACCGGCGAGGTTGTCGGCTCGCCGGCCTACCTCGCGCCGGAGCGGGCGCACGGCGAGGCCGGCGGCCCGCCGAGCGACGTGTGGGGGCTGGGCGCCACCCTCTACCACGCCGTCGAGGGTGAGCCGCCGTTCGGCGGGGACAGCGCGCTGGCGATCCTCACCGCCGTCGTCGAGGGCCGGCGCCGCCCGGCGATGCGGGCCGGGCGGATCACGCCGATCCTCGAGGCGATGCTGCAGGCCGACGAGGCCGCCCGGCCGTCGCTCGGGATCGTGCGCGCCCGGCTGCGCGACGCCGCCGAGGAGGCGCCGCTGCGCCCGTCCCAGGCCCGCGCCCGGCTGACCGCCCCCAAGCCGGCAGCGGCCGCTGCCGCGTCGCCGCCGGGCGCCGCTGCGGCGCCGCCACCCGCGCCCGGGCAGGCCGCCGCCGGGGCGCAGCCGCCGGTCGGACAGCCGGTGCCGCTCGCGCCCGAGGCGACGGTGCCGCTCACCGAGGAGGAGGCGGCGGCACTCGTCGACGAGGAGACGGTGGCGCTGCGGGACGAGCCGGCGGACGAGCAGCCGTCCGCGGGCTCGCCGTCCGCCGAGGCCGCGACCACCGTCGCCACCCCACCGCCCGCGGGCCAGCCGCACGCCGACGCCGCGGGCCAGCCGGGCCCCGACGCCGCGGGCCAGCCGGGCGCCGACGCCGCGGGCGCGCCGGCGGACACGAGCACGCCGCCAGCCGCCGGGGCGGCGGCCGAGGCCGCGCCGGCACCCGCCGGGCCGCCGCCAGCGGACCCGCTCACGCCGACCCTGCCGGAGCAGACCCAGGCACTCGGGGAGCCAGAGCCGGCCGTTGGTGACATGACGACGGTCGCGTGGGGCGCGCCCGGACCCGGCCCGTCGGCGCCAACCGCGGGCCCTGGCGAGCAGGCGGCCGCCGGCTTGTCGCTGCGGCCGCGGCCGCTCGACCGGATGCGCGCGCTCGGCGGCATCCCGGGTCTGGCCCGCCCGGACGACGCCGCGGGCGGCACGCGGGGCGCGGA
>JADGHD010000644.1 GCA_019689615.1 Frankia sp.
CGGTGATCGTGTCCGGGGCGATGACCAGCCGGATGGCCGCCCGCCGGCGCGAGATCGCGCTGTTCGGCGCGGTCGGCGTCCGGCCGGCGCAGATCACCGCGGCGCTGCTGGTCGAGCACCTGGTGCTGGGCGTCGGGGCGGCGGTGCTCGGCTGGCTCGCCGCCGCCCTGCTCGCGCCGAGCCTGGAGATCGGCGCGGCGGTCACCGGCCGGCCGGGCCCGAGCTGGTCGCTCGCCGACCTGCTGATCACCACCGCCACCCTGGTCGCGCTGCTGACGGTCGCCACCCTGGTCGGCGCGGTCCGCGCCGGGCGGGCCCCGGTCGTCGACGCGCTGCGCGACGCGCCGCCGACGGCCGACCGCCGCTCGCGGCTCGCCCGGCTGACCGCGCGAGTGCCCGGCCCGCTGGTGCTGCTCGGCCTCGGCCGGCTGGCTGCCCGCCCCGGCCGCAGCGCGCTCACCGGGCTGACCATGCTGGTCGCCGTGACCGGGGCGGTCGTCGCCGGCGGCTTCATGGTCACGGTCACCGGCACGCTCGACCGGCCGGCCGCGACCGGCGAGCCATGGCAGGTGATGGTCAGCCGCGGCGACGTCCCGACCGCCGCGGTCGAGGCCGAGCTGGCGCGCACCCCTGGCGTCGAGCGCTGGTGGTCGGAGGCCGAGCGCCGGGGCAGCCGCGACGGCCAGACGTTCCGGGTCCGCGCGCTCGGCGGCGAGCAGGCACCCGGCTACGAGGTCGGCGCCGGCCGGCTGCCGAGCCGCCCGGACGAGGTGGCGCTCGGCTACGGCCTGCTCGACCAGCTGGGGCTTGCGGTCGGCCAGCGGGCGACGATCGAGGTGGCCGGCAAGCCACGCGAGCTGACCGTCGTCGGCTGGTACCGCACGGCCGAGGACGACGGCCGGATCCTCGTCCTGCCCCTGTCGGGCCTGCTCGCGGTCGAGCCGGACGCCGTGGTCAGCCAGTACCGGGTGGCGCTGACCCCGGGCACCTCGGTGGCGGCGACGATGGCCGGGCTGTCCGCGGCGCTCGGCCCCGGCGTCGAGCTGCACGAGCAGACGTCCGACGTGCCGGGCCGGACCGTGATCGAGCTGGTGACCATGCTGATCGCGGGCGTGCTGGTGGTGGTCGCGCTGGCGAACATGCTGCACGCGCTGCTCGCGGCCAACCGGGAGGCCAGCCGGGACATCGGCGTGGCCGGCGCGCTCGGCGTGACTGCGCGCCAGCTCGTCTCGCAGAGCGCCGTCGCCGCGGCGGTGCTCGGGGCGGCGGCCGTCGCCGTCGGCCTGCCCCTTGGCCTGCTCGCCTTCCGGCTGCAGAGCGACGCGGTCGCCCGGGACATCGGGCTTGGCCCCGGGTTGGGCGTGCTGCCGCCCGCCTGGTTCCTCGCCGCGCTCGCCGCGGGCACGATCGCGCTGGCGGCGGCCAGCGGCGCGGCGGCGGCAGCGGGTCTGGCCCGCCGCCCACTGCCCGACCTGCTCCGCTGGGAGTAGGCCGGCCGGCCACGGGCCACCAGGCCGAGCCCACCGCGGCGTCGGCGCCCTCCCTGCGGGCGTCGGCGCCCCGCGGCCGTGTGGTCATCCCGTCCGGCGGCCGGTCGGCCGGCGCCGGTCAGCCGTCGTCGCCGCCGTCGTCGTCCGTCTCCCACTCCACGGCCGGCTGGCCGTTCTCGCAGCTCACCCGGACCTCCACGGCGTCGACCGGGCCGACGAACCTGAGCTCGGCGTGCCGGTTCGGGCCGCGGCGGACGTCCGGGGCGGTCGCGTAGCCGGCAGCCGGTGACCAGTAGAGCAGGTACGCCCGGTCGCCCTGGACGCACTCGGCGGTCAGCACGCCCCCGGGCGTGCGCAGGATCTGCCCCCTGCCCTCGACCGTGGCCGTGGCCGTGGGCCCGGGCGTGACCGGCTGCGCGGTGCCGGTGGGCCCGGCCGTCGTGGGGCTGGCGGCGGGGCCGGTGGCCGGGGCGCCGCTGGTGCCGGTGGACTGCCGTGACGCCGCGAGCAGGGCGCTGACCTCGGCCTCGGTCAGCGGGTCGCTGCCGGCGCCGGTGATGCCGTCCCCGATCAGCCGGACAGCGCCGAGCCCTACGATGCTCGCCACCGCGGCCGCCGCGGCCCAGCCCAACACCGCGAGCACGGTCCGGGTCGGCCGCGCCCGCGGGACCGGCGCGTCATCTGCGGCCGGGCCGGCCGGCGGGTGCGCGCCCTGACCGACCTCGTCGCCCGTTGACCGGCCCGCGTCCATGGATTCGACTATCCCGCCCGCATGGTTAGCCCGCTCCTGTCCGTCTCCTAAGGATCCGTTAAGAAGGCTGGTCATGACCCCGTTCCGGGCGGCAGCGACGTGCCCGGGGGATAGCGTTCGGCCGTGGCCCGCGTCCTGCTGATCGAGGACGACGTGGCGATCCGCGTTCCACTGCTGCGGTCGCTGCGGGAGGCCGGGCACGCCATCAACACCGCGCACACCGCCATGGACGGGCTGCGCGCCGCCATGGCGGACCGGCCGGAGCTGGTGGTGCTGGACCTGGGGCTGCCCGACCTGGACGGGCTGGAGCTGCTGCGGATGCTGCGGGCGGTCAGCCAGGTGCCGGTGATCATCTCAACCGCCCGGGACGACGAGCGGGAGATCGTGCGGGCGCTGGACGCCGGGGCCGACGACTACGTCGTCAAGCCGTTCACGGCCGCCCAGCTCGACGCCAGGATCCGGGCGGTGCTGCGCCGCGGCGGCACGCCCATGGGCCACGACCCCACCGTCGCCGTCGGCGAGCTGCGGATCGACCCGAGGGCCCGGGTGGCCACGCTGGCCGGCGCGCCGCTCGACCTGACGCCGCGCGAGTTCGACCTGCTGTTCTACCTGGCCAGCCGGGCCGACGAGGTGGTCACCAAGCGCGAGCTGCTCACCGAGGTCTGGCGGATCCCGTACGGCGGCGCGGACAAGACCGTCGACGTGCACCTGTCCTGGCTGCGCCGCAAGCTCGGCGAGACCGCCGCCCAGCCGCGCTACCTGCACACCGTCCGCGGGGTGGGGGTCCGGCTGTCCGCGCCAGCCCAGGCCGGGCCGCCCGGGGCGGAGCC
>JADGHD010000026.1 GCA_019689615.1 Frankia sp.
ATCGCCTTCACCGGCGACCACGAGCGCCCCGACCACGAGGCCATCTACGACGGCGCCCGTGAACACGGCTGGCGCGGCTACGATGCCGCCCTGCTCCCCCCAGCCGCAGCCGCCCGCATCTTCACCCAGCTCCTCGCCGCCACCGAATCCGCCATCATCCGCGACCACCAGCCGGCCGCCGCTGCCGGTGCCGCCGCCCCGAACTGGCAGCGCGGGGAGTCGCTGGCCGCTACCCCCGCCGTCGTCGCCCCGGCGCTACCGATCCAACCCACGCCGAGCGCCGCGCTGGCCCGCCAGCCGGTCCTACGTGGCCAGCGATGAGCCCATCCGACACCGGCCGGTCCGCCCGCAAGGCCCGGACGACCCGCCCGCGCACACCCCCGCGTCCGTCCTGTAAGCTGCGAAGTGCTTCCAGGGGGTGTAGCTCAGCCTGGTAGAGCGCCTCCCTCGCACGGAGGAGGCCAGGGGTTCGAGTCCCCTCACCTCCACCATCGCGGCTTTACTCGCCACTGACCCTCCAGGGTAGTGCGGAGCAGGTCTGCGAGGGTACCGTCAGTGGCGTCTTCCACCAGGGAGACGCCACTTCGACGTTCTAGAGCATCGTCTACGGCCTCTGTAAGGGTGGTTTCGCGCCGGGCGTACAAGGATGGTAGTGAAGGGCTCGGCCAGCTCGTCTCCGGCTACGTAGGGTGCGTCGCCGTCGTCATCGAGGTAGAGCCGCCGGAACAGGGCTTGGTTAAGCACCTTGCGGGCTCGTGGCTGGGCAAGCTGCGACGTCGGTCGGCTTGATGGTCACGATGCCGTGGCCCCGGCCCCCGGTTGATCTTCCGGCTCGCTGGCTGATCTTCCGTGGGTCGTCAGGATTGAATGTGGAGGGCTCGCCGGGAACCTGCAACGTCTCGGCGTGCGGTGATTCCGCTGATCGCCTGCTGGACCGGCGGGGTCCTGGTCGGGTCTGCTGGGTGAGGTTTTTCCTGGCTGCTACGGGTTCGGTGGCCGGGCCGCGGTGTAGGCGTCGTCGACGAGGGCAGTGAAGAAGTCCTCGCCGGTGTCGCCTTCGGTGATCTCGACGCGGGTGGCGCGTACCTTCGTCCAGAAGTCGTACATGTCATTGCTGCGCATCAGGTAGGCGAGCGCGCCGCGTAGCTCAGCTTCCTCGATCGTCTTGGCCTCGTAGGCGACCTTCTGGAGGTTGAGGATCAGATTGCAGTAGTGGTCCTTGCGGGTTTCCGGTACGCCGGGTGCCAGGGGTGGCCAGACCTCGGCCAGCTCGTTGTCGTCGATGGCCATCTTGATGAGGTCGACGTGCAGGGCCCGGAGGGCGATCTCGCTGCTACGCCGTTGTTCGTCGAGGGCGACGTTCAGGCTTTCGCGCTGGTGGGAAAGGTCGCGCTGTTGCAGGACGAGCGTGAGGACGATGGCGAACAGGGCGAGGCCGGAGTACAGCAGGCCGACGGGTGAGATCGCCTGGCCAATGAGCGACCAGCGTTCGAGGGTTTCGTCGTCGAGCGCGGCCAGCACCACCAGTGGCACGATCACGGACGCCGTGATCGCGAGCGCGGCGAGGACGATCGCCACTACCCCGAGGAACGGTCGGCGAGCGCGGCTGCCTGCTGTGCTCATCCAGACGTTCACCCCCAACCGTGTGGCCTGTGCGTACCCGGGAACCGCTGTCCCAGCGGCAACAACGTAGTCCCGCGGGCGTTGCCGTGGGGGCGAAGCGCGACTGGGCGTACGACCGCTGGCTGCCGGCGACAGCGGGCTGGCCGCGGCTGGCAGTCGGCCCTGTGTGATCAGGCCGGACTTCGTGGCCTCTGGGTGTGGGGCTCCGCGCGGTCGCTTGCCCGGATGTCACAGGTCCGAACGTGTCGTTGTTCTGGCCTGATCGCGGTGCTATGTTGGCGATGATCATCGCGTGACGGGGGTGGCGCTGTGCCGGAAATGCGGGCTGTGCGCAGGCTGGGGCGGGCGGCCGACGAGGGGACCACCGGCGCGACCGGGTCGCCGGACATTGTGGAGCTGGCCGACGGGGACTTCGCCGTGGTGGGCTGGGATATCACGGGAGAGGTCGACCTGTCGCCTCTTCCAGGGGTGCACTGCGCGCCGGGGGAGCGGGTGGTCAGGATCGACCGTTCGGTGCTGGTACGGGCGAGGCGGGACATTCCCGATGCCTGACGAGATCCGGCCTCCGGGCTGGGTTCTCGACGGTGCGCGGCGGCTTTCCCCGCCCGAGTTCGGCGCCGAGTTCATGCGGCACTGGACCGCCGTCCGGCACGGTCTGGTCAAGTTGGAGTGCTGGCAGGTCTACCAGGAGCCCGAGACACGATCGTGGCAGGCGTACCAGCGCGGCGACTTCGCCGCCGTCGGCGGGTTGCTGGAGGAGGAGGCGGAGTCCGACCAGTCGATCTACGACGCGGCGGTGAAGAACGAGACCCCGTTCGTGCGGGTCCGGCTCGTCCGTTTCCCGCTCACCGACTACGTGACGTTCGAGATGTGGAACTACGTCGTGCGGGCGCGGCGTGGCGAGACGATCGAGATCGCCGTCGTGCCCGACGACGACCCGCGTCCGCTGCCGAACCACACCTACTTCGACTTCCTGCTGTTCGACGACACCGCGGCCCTCGTCCACGACTACGGCCTTGACGGCCTGCAGACCGGGGGGTGGGTGACGACCGCCCCGCCGGTGCTGCGCCGCCTGGCTGAGACCGCCGCCCGGACCCGCGAGACGGCCGTCCCGCTCGCCGCCTTCCTCACCGGGCACGGCCTGGCCTTTCCCCCTCCGCCGATGGGTTGAGGTGCCGAGCCCGGTTCAGAGAATGTCCCATGTGCAGAGCCTGCGCCGGCTGGTCTGCCTGTGCACCGACTGCCACGCCGCGACCCATTTCGGCTTCGCGCTGGTGAGTGGTCGGGACGCCGAGGCGTTGGCCCATCTGTGCTGGGTCGCCGGGATGACCGAGGCGCAGGCGCGCGAGCATGTGGACGCCGCGTTCGAGCTCTGGGCCCAGCGCTCCGCCGTGGCCTGGGCGCTCGACCTGGGGATTCTCACCGACGCGGGCGTCACGGTAACGCCGCCCCCGTCGCCGGACGAACGGTCCCGGCCCGCCCAGTCGTGACGCCGCGGTCACGGATGCCGCGCGACGCGACGATTGTCGCGCGACGCGCGACGATTCCGAGGTTGTCGGGGAGACCCGCGAGGGACAAAGACAGGTCCGTGCCCTAGTCCCTGGCCGGCGGTTCGGAGAGCCGCGACGTCGTCGTCAAGGAGCTTCTGGGCAAGGAGCTGTTGGCCTACCGTGACCACCTCGCGGCCAAGCCGCGGCCGCTGATGTCGCCGCGCGCCTCGGCTCACGCTGAGCGGCCCGGCCGGCACGCCGCTGAAATGGGTCGGACGTTGGCAGGCAGCCGCGTCCCCTGACGGGCGATGCGGGTGATGGAGATCGGGACGTCAGGTTGACGCCTATCGCGTGGTGGATCGTGAGCGGGTGGCTGAGGGGCAGATGGTGCGGACCTCGCAGCGGGCGCAGCGGTGGCCGGGGTTGGGGCGGTAGTCGCGGTCTCTGATCCGGGTGGCGGCCTCGGCGACGGTTTTCTCGGCGCGGCGGACGGCCTCGGCGTCGACGGCGACCGGCTGGCGCGTGGCGGCTTTCAGGTCGTGGACGTAGGCCGCGCGGACGTCGAGTCCCTCGCGGCGGCCGGCATCTGCGTAGACCTGCAGCTGCAGCGTGTGGTCGGCGACGTCGCCGAACGTGGAGGTCTTGTAGTCGACGATGGCCAGCGCGGTCGGCAGCGCTCCCTCGTGGTCGAGGATGACGTCTGCGCGGCCGGTGACGGTCAGGCCGTCGAGGTGCAGTTCGAACGGCCGCTCGCTCTCCCAGACCCGGTGCAGGTCGTCCTGATGTCGCGCTGTGTAGGTGACCACCAGCCGGCGGGCGGCGTCGCGCAGCTGCCGGTGGGCGACCTTGTTGGCCATCGGCAGGAAGAAGCTGGCGTCGAGAATGGCGTCGATCTCGACGGTGGTGGGCACCTTTCCGCTCTCGCGGGTCCTCTTCGCGACGGCCCGCAGGAGGTGGTGGACGGCCTTTCCGTAGCCGAGCTCGGGCGCGAGCCGGGGTTGGAAACCGACCAGCTCCCGCATCCGGAACGCCAGGCCGCAGTCGAGGAACGCGGCGAGCTGGCGGTACGTCATCGTGATCGTCTCGTCGCCGCGGCCCGTGCCGGTCGTCTCCACCGTGGGCAGGGCGACCGTCGCCGCATCCGCCTCGAGGTGGGCGAGGTCCTGGTGATACGGGCTGCGCTGGACCCGCCTGGTCGTGACCTTCTCATGCCGGGAGACCGACAGCCAGTCGCGGGCCCGGGTGATGGCGACGTAGAAGAGGCGGCGCTCGTCCGCGTCCGAGCCCTCATAGCGGGCGGCGTCGAAGAGATGCCGGGGCAGCGGCCAGTCCTGGGGCCTGCCGGTCCGCATCGACGGGAACCGGCCCGCCGTCACGGACGGGACGAAGACGGCTGGCCATTCCAGGCCCTTCGCCCGGTGGATGGTCGTCAGGTCGACGGCGTCGAGCGCGAAGTCCGCCTCGCCGTCGAACCCCTCGTACGCGCCCTGGGCGTAGTTGATGATGTGCAGCGCGAGGTTCCGGTAGTACCAGGTGCCCCGGTCCTGGCCGCCGACCTGCTCGCCGGGCGCGTCCGGGTCGGGGCGGGCGCGGCGGCGCACGGACTCGTAGTCGGCGAGCAGCGCGGAGAACCGGGCCAACGTCCCGAGGCGGTTCACCGTCATCGGGTCCGCCAGGTCCCACGCATGGACGTTCAGCACGCCGAGCAGGTCGTACAGTTCGCCGACGAGGTTCGCTGTCCGCTCGTCTGACGGCACGGCCGCCTTCCAGGCGACGAGGAACCGTGCCACCCGGTCGACATCGTCGGCGGACAGCTGGAACGCCTGGGCGTACTCGGCGAACAGGTCCGCGTCGGTGACGTCCTGGCCGCGGGTGAACGGGTCGCGCCACTGGAGGTTCGTGAGCCAGGCGGTGGTGCGGCCCAGTGCCCGCGCCTCGGGCTGGTCGAACAGCCCCGAGCGGCCGGCGGGCTGCACGGGGATGCCCGCGTCGGCGAACGCCGCCATGAGCCGCGGATAGGCGGCCCGGCTGCGGACGAGCACGGCGATGTCCCGGAAGGGCACCCCCTTCCCGGTGACCTCGCGGATGAGGTCGGCGATCATTTTTGCCTCGTCCGCCTCGGTCTGTTCGCTCCACACGATCACCTCGGGCGCGTTCCCGGGCGCGGGGGGCCGGAACGTTCCCATCTCCTTGTCGAGGCGGTTGGGGATGGTGTCCGCGAACCGGTTCGCGGCGTGGATGATCCCGGGGCGGCTGCGGCGGTTGGTGGTGATCTCGAAGGTTGCGACGCCCGGGTAGCGCCGAGTGAACGTGAGGATGTTCGCCACGTCGGAGCCGCGCCACTGGTAGATGGCCTGCTGGTCGTCGCCGACCACGCACAGCTGGACCCCGGGGCCGGTGAGCAGCTCGATGAGGCGTTCCTGCGCCGGGTTGACGTCCTGGTACTCGTCGACGATGAGGTGCCGCAGCTCGGCGTGGATCTGTGCGGCGAACTCGGGCCGTTCGAGTTCGCGCACGGCCCGGACGACCTGCTGGCCGTAGGTGAGCAGCCGGTACCGGTCGAGCGTGGCGTAGTAGTCCCGCAGGATGTGGCCGAACGGGTCGGGCAGCGTGGACGGGTCGAGCAGCTCGTTCTCGACGACGTCGACGCCCTTGAGGAACGTGGCGATCGCCGCGAACATCCGGTTGGCCGGGTCGAGCTGGCGCAGGCCGAGCCGGGTCGACTCGCGGGACAGGAACGCCGTCAGCTGGTTCTCGTCGAGGACGTCGTAGGTTTCGTAGCGCGCGATGCGCTGCTGGAGCAGCCGGAAACAGATCGCGTGGATCGTGCCGACGAACAGGCCGCCAAGCCGGTCGACCGCCCCCTGACCGAGCCGGCCGGCGACGCGCTCGGTGATGCGGGCCTTGAGCTCCGCGGCGGCCCGCTCGGTGAAGGTGAACGCCACGATCGCCTCCGGCGCCACCCCCTCGGCGACCAGGTCCGCGACGCGCTGCGAGACGACCTCGGTCTTCCCCGAGCCCGCCGACGCGATGATCTGCAGGTGGCTGCCCCGATGCCGCACCGCGTCGAGCGCCGGCCCCGTCAGCCGCGGAATTGCCCTGTCCGCCACCGTCTATGCCCCCCTGATCGGTTACGTGGTCACGGAACTTAGCGAACCTGTGCGACCTAAGGACAACCGGTCTGTCGCAGGTGGCTTGTGTCTGGTGATGCTCGCGCGTGGAGAAATCCGCGGTCGTCAGGATCCGAGCAGCGGGATCAGGGCGGCGACTTCGCGGCGCCAGGCGAGGACCTGGGCGTGGGTGGGGCCGATCTCGTACTGGTGCTAGTGACAGGCCAGGCACACATGGCACCAGACGGCGTTCGCGCGCCAGGCGGTGTCGGGCTCGGCGTAGTGGCGAAGGCAGAGCATCTTCGCCCGCATGCTGCGCACCGCCGCGAGGCCGGGCACCCGGGCTTCGAGCACCCGGTCGACGGTGACTTCAAGCGCGGTCCGCAGCGCGAGGGCGGCGCTGCGGTGCCGGCTAGCGGCGCTGGCATCGACGCCGCCGCCGAGGAGAAGGTGCAGCAGCCCGTCGACCGAGCCAGGCGAGGCGGGAGCGGGCATCAGGCGCTCACCGCCTGGGGGCGGCGGACGATCTCGGCGAGGTTGGCGACGCGGTCGACGAACCGGCGCGGGTCGCCGATCGAGGTGCCGGCGGCGTGCGCGCCGCTTTGGCAGTCGCGGACGAGTTGGACGTCGGTCCAGCCCCTGCCGAGCCGGGCCAGCTCGACCTCGACGTCGGCCTTGCTCCGGGTGGCGTCGCCGAACAGGGCCAGTGCGGCCAGTGGCACGAGCCGGTCGGAGCTGGCGATGGCCGTGAGCAGTTCGTGCTCGGGCAGGTTGTCGCGGTGGCGGCGGATCCAGGCCGCCTCGATGAACGCGTTCTCCAGCGCCTGTCGGCACAGGCCCGGCAGCACGTGACTGCGCGCCTCCTCCGGCAGGTCCTCCGTCAGCGCGATCGCGCGGGCGTCGTCCAGCGCCTGCTCGACCGGGTCCTTTGCCCGCCTGACCGTCACGCGCGACGACGGTCCCCGTTCGACCTCGAAGACGGTCACGGACAGGCCCTGGCTGGCGAACGCCCGCCGCAGGCGGGTGCCGTGGCTGAAGACGAGGACCTGCCGGTCGCGGCCGAGGTCGTGCAGGACCTGGGCGAGGCCGTTGACCTTGGCCGGGTCCGTCGACTGCACCGGGTCGTCGATGAGCAGGAAGCCGAACGGGCTGTCGGCCGTGCGCGCCCGCGGCAGGAACAGCGAGAGCGCGAGCGAGTGCTGCTCGCCCTGGCTCATCACGGCCAGCGCCGAGGCCCGCTCGTCGTCGACGGAGACGTCCATGACGAGCTTGCGGACGGTCGCCTTCTCGCTGCCGTCGAGGCGGACGTCGTGCAGGTTGATGTTGCTCTCCTGGCGCAGATGCTCCGCCGGTGCACCCGCCCCTTCTCCAACAGGTGCGCGTACATCAGGTTCAGCCGCACGGGCGTCAGGTCCTGCAACACCGTCTGGCCGATCACCGGCACGATGTACGACGCGTCACCCCTCGGCGGCCGGTCGGATGAGCCCGGTCTCGTAGGCGACGACGACCGCCTGGGCCCGGTCGCGAAGACCCAGCTTGCCCAGCACCCGGCTCACGTGCGTCTTCACCGTCTGCTCGCTCACCACGAGCCGGTTCGCGATTTCCATGTTGGACAGTCCCTGGGCCACGAGCCGCAGGATCTCGGTCTCGCGGGGCGTCAACATTGCCAGCCGGGCGGAGCGATGCGGGCGCGGCGCGAGCCGGGCGAACTCCGTGATGAGGCGGCGGGTGATCGTAGGGGCCAACAGGGCCTCGCCCGCCGCCACGACCCGGACGGCGTCGAAGAGCCGTTCGGCGGCGATGTCCTTGAGCAGGAAGCCACTCGCGCCGGCCGCGAGCGCGCCGTACACGTACTCGTCGAGGTCGAACGTGGTCAACACGACGACCCGGGGCGGGTCGGGCGCGGCGAGAATTCGTCGCGTCGCCTCGATGCCATCAAGATTCGGCATGCGTACATCCATGAGTACAAGCGTCGGGCGCTGGTGCGCGCAGACCCGCACCGCCTCGGCGCCGTCGGCCGCGGTGCCGACCACGGTGAAGTCCGGCTGAGTCTCCAGCAGGGCAGCGAGTCCCGACCGCACTACGTCCTGGTCGTCGGCCACGACGAGGCGCACCACGCTCACGGCGTCACCGCCGGGAGGTCGGCCTCGACCAGGAAACCGCAGCCCGGTGCCGGTCCAGCGTGCAGCGTTCCGCCGAGCATCGCCACCCGCTCCCGCATCCCGACCAGGCCGTGCCCGGTGCGACCCGGGGTCGCGGGTCCGGCGCCGGCCGGGCCGTTGTCCCGCACCCGCACCCGCAGGGTGTCCACGTCGTAGTGCAGGACGACGTCCACCGCCGCGCCGGGCGCGTGCCGGCGGGCGTTGGTGAGCGCCTCCTGGACGATGCGGTACGTGGTGAGCTGCACGCCGGGGTCGAGCGCGGCGACCGGCCCGGACACGATCAACCGCATCGAGGAGCCGGTGGCCGCGCGGGCCTCGTCGACGAGCGCAGTGAGCTCGGCCAATCCGGGCTGCGGTAGGCGGCTCTCGCTCTCCGGTGCGTCCTCGCGCAACACGCCGACCAGCCGGCGCATCTCGGTGAGCGCAGCCCGGGCCGTGTCGCCGATCGCGGCGAGGCGCCGGGCACCGAGGTCGGGCATCCCGGGTGTGGTCAACCGGGCAGCGTCCGCCTGTACCGAGATCATCGACAGATGATGCGCCACTACGTCGTGGAGCTCCCGGGCGATACGGACCCGCTCACCCCGCGCGGCGAACTCAACCAGACTCTCCGAAACCGAGGTCCGGGCGGCGGCGCGGTGGCCCGCCTCCGAACGGGCCCGGCGCAGCAGCCTCACCGCGACGACGCCGGCGGCACAGGCCACGGCCACCATCGATGCCACCGGCGGCCGGTCAGCGGTGAGCAGGGCGAGCGCCGTCGCCGCGACGCAGGTCGTGAGGACGGTGAGGGTGTGGCTGAGCAGGAATGCGACCGGGACCGTCGCGGCCAGGGCGAGCAGTAATGGCACGAGCGTCGGCGCCTGTTCCGTGACGGAGTCCGCCATCGCCTCCCACAGCGCGAGCCCGGTGAGCACGGCGGCGAGCAGGACCGGCAGGTCGCGGCGAGGGCTCACGTCACCATTCTGGGTACACCGCCGGCCCGGCACGTCACCCCCAGGTAGTACGGCGAACCTGGTCCCGGGGACGGACGAGGCTTCCGCGCGCTCCACCTACGTTCACGCGCATGAGTGTGAGCATCGATGCACGACGGATTGAGGTACGCGAGCTGCGCAAACGGTATGGCCGGACCGTCGCCGTGGACGGGGTGTCGTTCACGGTGGAGCCCGGCCGGGTCACCGGCTTCGTGGGGCCGAACGGCGCCGGCAAGTCCACCACCCTGCGGCTGATCCTCGGCCTGGATCGCCCGGACGCCGGCACCACCCTGGTCGGCGGGCGGGCCTACCGTGACCTGCGCCAGCCCCTCCGGGAGGTCGGGTCACTGCTCGACCCCGCGGCCGTCCATCCGCGCCGCCGGGCCAGGGCCCATCTGCTGTGGCAGGCCCGGAGCAACGGCCTGCCCGCCCGCCGGGTGGAGGAGGTGCTCGACCAGGTCGGGCTCGCCGCGGCCGCACGGAAGCGGGCCGGCGGCTTCTCACTCGGCATGCGGGCCCGGCTCGGGATCGCGGCGGCGTTGCTCGGCGACCCACCGGTGCTGCTGCTCGACGAACCGGTCAACGGGCTCGATCCGGAGGGCATCGCCTGGATGCGCGGCCTGCTGCGGGCGCTGGCCGCCGAGGGCCGGACCGTCTTCGTCTCCAGCCACCTCATGGGCGAGCTAGAGGACGCCGCCGACCACATCATCGTGATTGGCCGCGGCCGGATCCTCGCCGATGCGAGCGTCGCCGACCTGCGCGAGCGGGCATCCTCCGGCCGGGTGGCGCTGCGGACCACGCGCCGCCCGGAGGCGATCGCCCTGCTCGCGGGGAACGGCGCCACCGTGGCCACCACGGGCGGCGAGCAGCTCACCGTGGAGGGGCTGCCGGCGGACCGGGTGGTCGAGCTGCTCACCGGCGCCGGGCTGCCCTTCTCCGAGGTCACCTCGCATCGGGCCTCCCTCGAGGAGGCGTACATGGAGCTCACCCGGGACGCGGTCGAGTTCGGCGCGCCGAGCGTGACTGTCCACACTGCACCGTCGGAGGGGACGGAGGTACCGCGATGAGCCTGTGGAACAGCGTCCGGGCGGAGTGGACGAAGTTCTGGTCTATGCGCCTCGGCGGCGGGGTCGCGGTCGTCATCGCCGGCGCCGTCGCCACCATTCCCGCCATCGCCAACCTGGACTCGGTCCCCGTGCCGATGTTCTCCTACGACATGGTGCACCGGCCCTTCGCGGGCGACGGCAGCATCACCGCCCAGGTCACCAGCCACGAAGGCGTGGGCGGCGGTGGCGCCGCCGGTGTGGTGCTGAAGGAGAGCACGGAGCGCACCGCCCCGTACGCCGCCCTTCTGCTCACCGCCGACCGTGGCGTGCGCCTGCACACCTTCCGGACCGAGATCGCCGGCAGCCTCACCGCGACGCCGGCGTGGCTGCGGCTGGATCGCAGCGGCGACGCGATCACCGGGTACGAGTCCGCCGACGGTGTCACGTGGCATGAGGTGGGGACGCTGACGCTCCCCGGCCTGCCGGAGCAGATCGAGGCCGGCCTGATCGTAGCGGCGGGTGCCTCGGGGCCGCCGGGGTGCGCCGCGCAGCGGCAGTGCCCGGTCAGCACCGCCACGTTCGAGGACGTCACCGTCCCTGGCCCCGACCAGCCGTGGCGTCACGCGGTGGTCGGCGAGCCGTGGAGCCAGCCCGGGTCGTTCACCGAGTCCGGCGGGGTGCTGCGGGTCAGCGGCGGCGGCGACTTCCGGCCGTTCGGCAACTTCGACCCGACGATCGCCGACAGTGGCCTGTTCAGCCTGGTGATCGGCCTGCCGGCCCTGGTCGCGGTCGGGGTGCTCTTCGTCACCTCGGAGTACACCCGCGGGCTGCATCGCACCACGTTCGCGGCGACACCGCGGCGCTGGCACGTGCTCGTCGCGAAGGCGCTCGTGCTCGGCGGAGCGGTCGTGGTGGTCGAGCTCGTGGCCCTGGCGGCCGGCCTGGCCTGGCTGGTGTCACACGTGGAGTCGACTGGGATCGCCCCGATCGAATATCTGCACCCGGCGATTGTCAAGGCGGTCGCCGGCACCGCGGTGACCCTGACGGCGGTGGCGCTCACCGGTCTGGCCCTCGGCTGGTTGTTCCGCCGGCCCGCGGCGGCCATCGCGTCGACCGCGGCTCTTCTAATCCTTCCCGCCATCGTGTCCCAGAACCTGCCCATTGAGATCGGTCGGTGGGTCGTGCTCGCCAGCCCGGTCGGCGCCGGGGCCGGCCTGACCGAGCCGCCGGTGGAGTTCGTGACCATCCCCGCGCCGCCGGCGGGGCCGTCGATCGTCCCGACGCCATGGGTGGGCGGGTTGACGCTGATCGTCATTGTGTCCGGCCTGCTTGGCCTCGCCGCCTGGCGGCTGCACCGTCGGGACGCGTAGGTGCAGACTCTGCGCGCCGAGTGGGTGAAGCTGCGCAGCGAACCCGGACTGGTCGTGTCGGCCGTGGCGCTCTTCGTCGCCACGGCCGGCATGGCGCTGCTCAGCCTGAGCCGGGCCGAGGCGCCCGCCTGCCCGCCGGAGTTCCCCGGCTGCGAACTGCCGGTCGTCGACGTCGTCCGGCTCACCCTCTCAGGTGTCTACCCTGGACAGATCTTCGCGGTCGTCCTCGCCACCCTCACCGTGGCCGACGAGTACGAGACCGGCCTGATCGTCACCACCCTGGTGGGCAGCCCTCGGCGGCTGCGGGTGGTCGCCGGCAAGGCGATCGTGGCGACAGGCGTGGTGGGCCTCGCCGGAGCCGCCGCGGTCGCCGCCAGCGTGCTCGCCGGCCGGCTCATCCTGCCCGGGCGGGGCTTCACCACCGCCGCCGGGTACCCGCCGTTGTCGGCGACCGACCCGACCGTGCTGCGGGCGGCCGGCGGCACGGCGCTCTACCTCGTACTGGTGGCGCTGCTGGCCTGCGGTGTCGCGTTCACGCTCCGCGACACCACGGCCTCGCTCGTGACCGTACTCGGCCTGCTCTTCGTGCTCCCGCTCGCTGGCGCGTGGCTGAACCACGAGACGCTCAGCGAGTGGACCCAGCGGTACGCGCCGATGCCGGCCGGCCTATCGATCCAGACCACCGTCGGCCCCGCGGACCTGCCGATCAGCGGCTGGGCCGGTCTGGGCGTCCTCGCCCTGTGGGCCGCGGCCGCCGTCGTGTCGGGCGGTGCGTCGGTGACACTGCGGGACGCGTAGCCGCCCCGACCGGTGCGGCGCTGGCGGCCCGGTGGCGGCGCTGGCGTGGCGGGCCTGGATCCGGTGGCTACAGCGCGACGGCGACCACCGCCGTCTTGGCCGGGTCAACCTCCAGTGGCGCGCCGCACAGCGGGGTGATGTGCACCTCGGTGATCTCCAGATCGTCCCGGGCGAGGGAGAGACGGCCGATGGCGTAACTGTCCGTGGTGTCCCTGGCGAGAACGATCCGACCGCCCCAGAGATCGATCTGGCCGGGCGGCACGGCCTCGAACACCTCGCCGGGAGCCTCAACGAGGCGGAACTGCTCGCCCGGCCGTGGGAAGTCCGCCGCCGTGAGTGCCGTCAGCTCCAGCGACGTGATCTCGCGCGCCGTGGCGAACCGGTCCGCCCGGACGGTGCCCGGCTCGCCGAGCAGCCGCTGCAGGACGTCGAGGGCGGCGCCGCGGCGCAGGATCTCGTGGTAGCGCTCGTTGCGGAAGACACGCAGGCAGCGGTGGCAGCTGGTCTCCGCGCCGCATTCGCAGTCGCGGACGCGGGCGAGCGCGGCCGGCAGGACCGTGTCCAGCGCGTCGGCGATCCGGCGCACGTTGCCGGCGCCACCCGGCACCGTGTCGTAGATCATCATCGAGGTGGAGCCGAACCGGTTGCGGAACAGGGTGCCGTCGATGTCGTCACGGGCGATCTCCAGCGCCGCGGAGGCACCCTCGACCAGGGCGTACAGCACCGACCGCCACACCGCGTCGTCGACGCCCAGCGCCACCGGGCCGTCGACAGCGATCTCCAGCACGTCCGTCTGGTACTTGTGCGCGAGCGAGAGCGGCTCGAGCGGCCCGGTGCACGGCTGACCCGTCGTCGGCCGGCGGTGGTCCCGACCGCCGCCGGCGGCCACCGGCCGGCCGTACCCGCACCACCCGCAGATCAGGTAGCCCGACCCGTTCGGTCCGTCGTTGAGGCTCACCAGCTCACCGCGTACGCCTGCCCGCGCGTAGACGACGCTCCCGTCGCCCGCCTCGAACTTGTGCTCCTCGATCTCCTCGCCGGGCGAGACGACATGGGTGCCGCCGTGCCAGGACCGCCGCGGCGGGCTGGCACCGGGCCGGCCCGGCATGCGTTCCGCGACGAATCCGTAGATCGGCAGGGTGTAGCGGCGCGGCGCGCCGGTGAGGGGGGTCCCGCAGCGTGGGCAGACGGGATCCAGGGCCTCGATGCTGTCCCGGAAGTGCCCGCAGCCGGTGCAGACGGTGTAGTTGAGCCGTTCCAGCTCACGGTTCGGCAGCCGGTACACCCCCGCGGACCGCCACAGCAGACCACCGGCGACGATCTCCGCTCCCGGCGCGTATTCGTAGACGGCGGTGGTCAGGTCACGGGACAGCTCGATCTGGTTCGCCGCCCGGTGGCCGCTGTGGGAGACCCGCAGTTCGACCGTGTCCACCGGGAAGCCGTACTTCGGCAGCACGTTGCGGTTCGCGAGCAGACCGATCAGGTCGCGCTCCTGCAGCGTCCTGATCACACGTCCGTAGGTGGTAGCCAGCTTGTCCCTGCGTGCCTCGAACGCCTTCCGCCGCAGCTGCTCGTACGTGGCGAGGTCCTCGGTGTACTCGTCCAGCACCGTGGTCAGCAGCCGGTCGAGCTCGTCGACCCAGGTGCCGTCGGTGATGCCGAGCTCGTCGCGTTCGTCCCGCGACGGGATGACCGCGGCCAGCGAGTCCGCGACCGCGGCCGGCACCGGACGCAGGAAGGGGGCGACAAGCGTCGCGGGCACGACTCCGTCCGCGCCCGGCGAGAGGAACTCGCCGGCCTTGCGCCAGACGGCCCCGAAGGTGTCGAACTGGTACCGGAAGAACGCGGCGAGGGCGACGGAATGGATGTGCCGGCGGTCGATGCGCGGGTTGCCGAGCGGTACCAGCGGCGCGCGCACCCTGCCGGCGATCATGTTCTCCGGCTCGGCGAACCGGGCCAGGTCGTGCGAGCGCCGTTGGGCGTAAGTGAGCACGAGGGCCGCGGAGTCGGTGCGCCGGCCCGCCCGGCCGGCCCGCTGTACGTAGTTGGCCGTCGTCGGCGGCATGTTGCGCAGCACGACGGTCTGCAGCTCGCCGACGTCCACACCCAGCTCGAAGGTGGTGGAGCAGGACAGCGCGTTCACGCGTCCGGCGACGAAGTCCTGCTGGATCTCGGCGGCCCGGTCGCTGCGCCACTGCGCGGTGTGCTCCATGACCTTCAGCGGCACCGGCTTCATCGTCCGGTACAGCGTCCGGTAGTGGTGCTCGTCCACGGCGGCGGCCGGCAGGCGCCATTCGCCCAGTTCACCGGCGCAGTTCAAGGTGGGGCAGACGCCGGCGACGTTCACCGCGGTGATCGTGCGGCAGCGCCCGCACTCCCACATCACATCGTCGGAGGTGACCAGGCGCGGCACGAGGCGCTCGTGGTTGAGCTGGTAGACCACGCCGAGGCCCGGCTCGGACACGGATACGAGCCACCGGTCCCGCGAGTCGGTGATCCTCGGGTCGTTCACCAGCATCTTCCACAGGCCGTCGAGGATCCGGACCGGGTCGTCGTCACGTCCCAGGGCGGCAAGAACCCGACGCAGGTAGTCGACCCGCCGGTTGACGCCACGGGTGGGCAGCCAGCTCAGCACCTTCCGCTGCCGTTCCGCGCCGTTGCTGCGCAGATAGATGGGCCCTCGCCGCGGCGCGAACGCCTCGTCACCCGGGTCGACCTCCTCCGGTGCGCTGACCGCGCCCTGGCGACGAACGGTCCGCAGCAGCTCCTCGATCAGCCCCCATGCCTGCTCGGCGGTCAGGCCCAGGTCGAGCAGTGGTTTCGGCGGCGCCCACCCGGGCTCCCGGTCGAGCGTCCAGCGCAGCAAACCGGTTCCCTCCAGGGACATCCGGTCGTCGAAGCTGAGCAGCTCCTGCTGCGCCCACAGCTCCACCTCCCGCGTCTTCTCCTGCTTGGAGAGGCGGCGCTCGAACACGCTGGCGCGCGTCGCGGCCCGGACCGCGTGGTGGACGAGGTCACCGCGCCTGATGTCGAGATCCCCGTCCTCAAGGGCATCCCTGGTGGCGGCCACCAGGCCCTGGTAGAGGATCCGCCGGTGCTCCGCGCCCGCGTAGGAGTCCTCCAGGTAGGGCGCGAAGTAGGCCGCCGCCTGGCGGCTGTCGCTGAAGAACAGCATCTTGCGCCCCCCGCCTGGCAGCGCCCCCTGCTCCTCGTCGCCCATCGCGGGCAGCAGCTGGTACAGGGAGGTCGCGAGCACCGAGACCGCCGCGTCGTTGCCGCTCTCGAACGACCGGATGAGCCGGCTGCCACGGCCGCCGCAGCTCAGGCAGTAGCGAAGCTCGCTGCCACCGGACTTCGGCCGCAGCAGCCGGACCGGCCGGGCCGGCGCCCCGCCGCAGGCCGGGTCCGCGCAGGTGGTCGCGCTGCCATGCTGGTAGCAGCCGGCGCGCGTGCACAACGATCCCTGGGTGGGCTGGTCCGTC
Source organism: Frankia sp. (assembly GCA_019689615.1). Taxonomy (GTDB): domain Bacteria; phylum Actinomycetota; class Actinomycetes; order Frankiales; family Frankiaceae; genus Pseudofrankia. The sequence continues at coordinate 16,050 of JADGHD010000026.1, forward strand.
TTCCCGCCCGCGTTCGACTGGGCGTCGTCGAGGGTCTCGTCGTCCTCGTCGCCGCCCTCGGCGACGTCGTCCAGCGCCAGCCACACCCGCCTGGTGTCGTCCGGCCCGTGTCGGGACCGGAACACCGCCTTGGCACCGACCCGCTCGATCACTCCGGGCAGATAGACCGCCCCGCAGCGCCGGCAGGCCGCGAACTCGAAGCTGGCGGCGGCGCAGCGCTCGCACCGCTCCCGCCGGGTGAGGGTGACGTGCGGCCCGGACTCGTCGAAGCAGGTGAACGCGCCCTCGGTGGCTCGGGCGAACAGGTGGTAGCGGGCGGACAGGACAGGAATTTCGGTCGCCGTCCTGGTCGCGTTGGCGAGCTGGACAAGCGCCGTGGCCTGCCTGGCCGCGACGTGTGCCTCCGTCCCTGGGAACAGCTCGGTCGCGAGGTCACCGAACGGTAGCGGCCCGTCCGCCAGACGCTCGCGCAGCCGGCGCACCCGGCTCTCCGTGGCCAGCGCCTCGCCGCCGTCGTCTCCCTGGTACCCGTGGTCGCGGGCGGCGGCGAGGATCGCCGCTCCCGAATCGTCGGCGTTGAGCAGCGCCGCGTAGTCGTCGCCGGCCAGAGGACCCCAGGCGGGCCCGTCCGGAGCCGGTATCCGCTCCGAGACGACGAGGTCCTGCCGGTTCGGGTCGTCGTCGAGGTACTCGAACGGCGCGCTGAACAGCGTCTCGGCGAACCGGGTCACCGCCCTGGGGTCGGCGCCGACGGTGGCGCTGGTCGCGATGCAGCGCAGGTTGGCGACGTCGGCCGGGTCGACGACCCTGTCGCGCAGCCGGCGCAGCAGCATCGCGAGCTCCGCGCCGCGGGTCCCGTCATAGACGTGGGCCTCGTCGACGACCACGAACCGCCAGTGGCCGCCGTGCTCACCCTGGAACAGCGCGATGTCCAGCGGCCGCAGCAGCAGGTACTCGAGCATCGCGTAGTTGGTGAGCAGCAGGTGCGGCGGCGTGGCCCGCATCTGCTCCCGGCTCAGTAGTTCGTTCGGCAGCATCTGTTCGCCCGGGTTCTGCGCGGCGAACTTCGCCGCCGCATCGCGGGTGGTCTCCGGCGTATCGCCGGTGTAGCGGCCGAAGGTGATCTCGGGTGCGCCCGCGAGCAGCTCCCGCAGCCGCTTCATCTGGTCGTTCGCGAGCGCGTTCATCGGGTAGAGCAGCAGCGCCCGCACCCCCGGGCCGAGCGCGCCGCGGGCGCGCTGGGCACACAGCTCGTTGAGGATCGGCAGCAGGAAGCTCTCCGTCTTGCCCGAACCGGTGCCGGTGGCCACGATCAGGTTCCGGCCCGCGGCGACCTTGCGCACGGCCCGCTCCTGGTGCAGGTAGAGCGGCCGGTCCGCCCAGACCTTGATCCGTCCGCCTACCAGGTCCGGATGCACCACCCCTTCGGCGGCCAGCTCCCGCAGGGTCGCGCCGGTCCGATAGGGCGGCGTCGCCTCCAGCAGCGGCCCACGGGTGATGCCGGTGCCGACGGCATCCCCGACGGCCTCGTGCAGGGCCGCGGCCAGCCGCGGGTCGCGGGGCACGATCAGCCCACGCAGGTAGCGCTGGTAGGTGTCGACGATTGCCTCGCTGGCGCTCAGCGGGTCGAGCCGGCTGGTCATCGGTCGCCTTTCGGGTCACGGGAGAGGTCGGTCGTTGGACGGGC
>JADGHD010000645.1 GCA_019689615.1 Frankia sp.
CCTGTTTTTTTTTAAACCCCCCCCGGGCGCCCCCCCCGGCGGGGGGGGGGGCCCCCCCGGGGGGCGCCCGCCGGGGTGGCCGCCGCCGTGGTCGAGGAGCTGACCAGGCTGCTGTCGATGCCGGGCCTGGACCCGGCGCTGCGGCTGGACCTGGGCCTGCGCCCGGAGGGCCGCAACGGCCCGGTCAGCCGCACGCTCGACGGCTACGCGACGTACTACCGGCGCTGGGCGCTCGGCTGGGAGGCCCAGGCGCTGCTGCGGGCCCGGCCGGTGGCCGGCGACCCGGAGCTGGGCGCCCGGTTCTGCGAGCTGATCGACGAGATCCGCTTCCCGAAGGAGTGGCCGCCGCAGGCCGTGGCCGAGGCGGAGCGGCTGCGCGGCCGGATGGAGGCCGAACGGATACCGCGCGGCGTCGACCGCACGGTGCACGTCAAGTTCGGTCCCGGCGGGCTGACCGACGTCGAGTGGGCGGTGCAGATCCTGCAGCTTCGCCACGCCCACGAGATCCCGGCGCTGCGCACCACCAGCACGCTCGGGGCGCTGCGCGAGCTGGCCGCCGCCGGCCTGGTCGACGGCGGGGAGGCGGCGATCCTCAGCGCCGCGTGGCTGTCCGCCTCGCGCATCCGCAACGCGGTCATGCTGGCGCGCGGCCAGCCGGGCGACGTGATCCCGCGGACCACCCCGGCGCTGGAGCGGGTCGCCGGCGTGCTCGGCTATCCCTGGGAGCGGGCGGCCGAGCTGGCGGCCGACCACCGCCGCACCGGTGCCGCCGCCCGCCGCGTCGTCGACGCCGTCTTCGCCCGGGAGCAGGCGTAGAGCGCGTCGGGCCGGTCCTCGGCCGCGCGGGCCGCGGCGACCGCGGCAAACACCCTGCCCCGGCCCGGGACGGTCGTGAGCCGCGCGCGGCGGGTGGCCGCGCGCGTGCCCGCGGTCAGACCTGGATGCGGCGCTCCACGGCGTCCACGATCTCGGCGACCGCCTCGTCGATCGGGATGCCGTTGCGCTGGGTGCCGTCCCGGTAGCGGAAGGACACAGCACCCTTGGCGACGTCGTCGTCGCCGGCGAGCAGCATGTACGGGACCTTCTGCTTCTGCGCGTTGCGGATCTTCTTCTGCATCCGGTCGTCCGAGGCGTCGACCTCGACCCGGATGCCGTGCGCGGCCAGCTTGTCGGCCACCTCGCGCAGGTAGGGCACGTGCTCGTCGGTGATCGGGATGCCGACGACCTGGACCGGGGCGAGCCACGGCGGCATGGCGCCGGCGTAGTGCTCCAGCAGGATCGCGAAGAACCGCTCGATCGTGCCGAACAGCGCCCGGTGGATCATGAAGGGCCGCTGGCGGGAGCCGTCGGCGGCCTGGTACTCCAGGTCGAACCGCTGCGGAAGCTGGAAGTCGACCTGGATGGTCGACAGCTGCCAGGTCCGCCCGATCGCGTCCCTGGCCTGAACCGAGATCTTCGGCCCGTAGAACGCGCCGCCGCCCGGGTCCATGACCAGCTCGAGGCCCTGCTTCTCGGCGGCGTCGCGCAGCAGCAGGGTGGCCTCGTCCCACTCCTCGTCGGTGCCGATCGCCTTGCCCTCGGGCCGGGTCGACAGCTCCAGGTAGAAGTCGGTCAGGCCGTAGTCCCGCAGCAGGTTCAGGACGAACTTCAGGGTCCGGTCGAGCTCCTCCGGCAGCTGCTCGCGGGTGCAGAACAGGTGCGCGTCGTCCTGGGTGAGCCCGCGGACGCGGGTCAGGCCGTGCACGACCCCGGACTTCTCGTACCGGTACACGGTGCCGAACTCGAACAGCCGAAGCGGCAGCTCGCGGTAGGACCGCCCACGCGACCTGAAGATCAGGATGTGCATGGGGCAGTTCATCGGCTTGAGGTAGTAGTCCGTGCCGCCGTCGAGCGACATCGGCGGGTACATGCCGTCCGCGAACCAGTCGAGGTGCCCGGAGATCTCGTACAGCGTCGATTTGGTGATGTGCGGGGTGTGGACGAACTGGTACCCGGCCTCGATGTGGCGGCGGCGGGAGTACTCCTCCATCACCGTGCGGATCGCGCCGCCCTTGGGGTGGAAGACCGCGAGGCCCGGGCCGAGCTCGGACGGGAAGGAGAAGAGGTCCAGCTCGGCGCCGAGCCGGCGGTGGTCGCGCTTCTCCGCCTCGGCGAGCATGGCCTGGTACTCGGCGAGCGCGTCGCGCGACTCCCACGCGGTGCCGTAGATCCGCTGCAGCTGCGGGTTCTTCTCGCTGCCCCGCCAGTAGGCGGCGGCGCTGCGCTGGATCGCGAACGCCGGGATGTGGCGGGTGGTCGGCACGTGCGGGCCGCGGCAGAGGTCCTTCCAGCACACCTCGCCGGTCCTGGCGTCGAGGTTGTCGTAGATGGTCAGCTCGCCCTCGCCGACCTCGACGGACGCCTCGGCGTCGCCGTCGGTGCCGGCGCCGGACTTCAGGCCGATCAGCTCCAGCTTGTACGGCTCGTCGGCGAGCTCGACGCGGGCCTGCTCCTCGGTCACCACGCGGCGGGAGAACCGCTGCCCGGCCTTGATGATCTCGCGGGCGCGCTTCTCGATCGCCCTGAGGTCCTCGGGCGTGAACGGCCGCGGGACGTCGAAGTCGTAGTAGAAGCCGTTCTGGATCGGCGGGCCGATGCCGAGCTTGGCCTCGGGGAAGAGGTCCTGCACCGCCTGGGCGACCACGTGGGCCGACGAGTGCCGCACGATCGCCCGGCCGTCCGGGGAGCCGATCGTGATCGGCTCGACGACGTCGCCGTCGGCCAGCTCGTAGCTCAGGTCGCGCTGGGTGCCGCCGACCCGGGCCGCGATGACCGACCGGTCGTCGGCGAACAGGTCCGCCGCCGTGGTCCCGGCCGTGACCACCCGCTCATCCCGCTGCTCGGCATGCTGGACGGTCACGCGGAGGTCGGACACCGGAATCTCCTGGGTCGGGGATGCTTGCCGGGCCGATGTTACTCCGCGCCCAGGGCCGGCAGCGGGGGCCGTGACTACCGAGCGTGACTACCCAGGGTGATGGTGATCCGCGGGCTCCGGCTCGGCGGCCGGGGCCACCGGGGCCGCTCCCGCCG
>JADGHD010000646.1 GCA_019689615.1 Frankia sp.
GCCGCTCCCCCGTCCCCCGGCCGCGGGCCCCTCGCCCAACCAGCTTCGCCGGCCCGCGCCCGAGGTCCTGGCGCCCGCGCGCGAGGTCCTGGCCGCCGTGGCGCGGCCGCCCGACAACGCCGCCGCGGGCCCCCGCGCTCCGTCCAGCCCACCTGGCCTGGCCGCCTCGTGTGGCCGTTAACACGGTGTTGCCCCGGCTGGAGGGCTCGGGCAGGCGGCCCGCGCACCGTCACCGGTGCCAAACTGGTCACAGGCGGGCGGGGGAAGAAAGGGGGACGTTGGTGTCAGAGCCGGCGACGACCGCCGTGGGCGCGGACGCGGGCCCCCGGGAGGAGGCGCCCGCGCGGCAGCTGAGCCCCCGGGAGATCCGTCGCCAGCAGCGGCTGCGGATCGGCCGGGAGCAGATCCTGGACGCCGCCGAGGAGCTGTTCGGCCGGCAGGGCTACCGCGGCACCAGCCTGCAGCAGGTGGCCAAGCGCTGCGAGTTCTCCATCGGCGCCCTCTACCTCTTTATTGACAGCAAGGAGGAGCTGCTGCGCGCGGTCCTGGACCGGCGCCACTCCGACCTGATGGCGCAGATGCGCGCCTGCCTGGCCACGGGCGGCACCGGCCACGACGCGCTGCTGCGGCTGGCCAGGCTGCAGGTCGACTTCCACCGCCGCCACCCCGACTTCGGCCGGCTCAGCGTGCAGATCGTGTCCGCCGCGGGCACCGACCCCGGCTCCGTGGAGGCGACGTCCGGCTTCAAGGAGGACGTCGCCCGCGGCTACGAGGCGGCGATCGAGCTGGAGGCCGAGTTCTTCGCCCTCGGCCAGCAGGACGGCACCCTACGCGCGGGCGACCCGATCTGCCTGGCCCGGCTGTTCTCGTCGCTGGTCTTCTCCTACCACGCGATGGACCCCGGCGTGGTCACCAGCGGGCCGACGCTGTCCGACGACATCTTCCTGTCCACGGTCAGCCAGGCGTTCTCGCCGCCGCCGTGGCCGGCGCCAGCCAGCTGACCTGCTGACGGGCCCGCGGCCGGGGCGTCGGCGATCTGTCGACCATGCCGGCCTCGCGGCATATCGTCATCCGCCGAATGCCCACACGACCGGGCCGCGGCGGACAACGACAGAGCGAGCGGAGGCGGCATGACGCTGTCGGATGACCTGACGAGCACGCCCGGCGGCAGCGCGGCCGCCGGCACGGCCGGCGCCGAGGCGGACATCCCGACGTCCATCCCCGAGGTGCTCGAGCGCGCGGCCCAGCGCTGGCCGGACGACGAGGCCGTCGTCGACGGCGACGTCCGGCTGACGTTCGCCCAGCTGGCCGCCGCCGCGGACGAGGCGGCGCTGGCGCTGGTGGCCAGCGGGATCGAGCCCGGCGACCGGGTCGGCATCTGGGCGCCCAACATCTACCAGTGGGTGGTCGCGGCGCTGGGCATCTACCGGGCCGGCGCGAGCCTGGTCCCGGTGAACACCCGGTTCAAGGCCGCCGAGGCCGCGCACGTGCTGCGGGCGTCGAAGGCGCGCATTCTGTTCACGGTCACCGACTTCCTGGACACCGACTACGCCGCCGCGATCAGGACCCAGCCGGACCTGCCGGCGCTCGGCGAGATCGTCGTGCTCGCCGGCCCGACCAGCCCCGGCACCACCACCTGGGCCGACTTCGCCGCCCGGGCTGCCTCGGTCGAGCCGTCGGTGACCGCCGCGCGGGTGGCGGGCATCGCCGACGACGACGTCAGCGACATCGTGTTCACCTCCGGCACCACCGGCACGCCGAAGGGCGCGATGCTCACCCACAGCGCGTCGACCCGCCTCTACACCGCCTACGCCGACGTCATCGGCCTCCGTCACGGCGACCGCTACCTGCTCGTCTACCCGTTCTTCCACACCGCCGGGCTCAAGGCCGGCCTGCTGACGTCGCTGCTGGTGGGCGCCACGCTGATCCCGCACCCGGTGTTCGACGTGCCCTCGGTGCTGCGCCGGGTCACCGAGGAAAAGATCACGATGCTGCCCGGCCCGCCGGCCATCTACCAGTCGATCCTCAACGCCGACCTGACCGGCTACGACCTGTCCAGCTGGCGGCTGGCGGTCACCGGCGCCGCGGTCGTCCCGGTGGAGCTGGTCCGCCGGCTGCGCTCGGAGCTGGGCCTGGCCACCGTGGTCACCGGCTACGGCCTGACCGAGACCACCGGCACGGTCGCGATGTGCCGGCACACGGACGACCCGGAGATCATCGCGAGGACCTCCGGCCGCGCCATGCCCGGCGTGGAGATCCGGATCGTCGACAACGACGGCGTCGACGTCCCGACCGGCGAGCCAGGCGAGATCATCGTCCGCGGCTTCAACATCATGAAGGGCTACCTCGACAACCCCGAGGCGACCGCGGAGACCATCGACGCCGACGGCTGGCTCAGGACCGGCGACATCGGGATCATGGACGAGGCCGGCAACATCGCGATCACTGACCGCAAGAAGGACATGTTCATCGTCGGCGGGTTCAACGCCTACCCGGCCGAGATCGAGGGCATGTTGTCCGAGCACCCGGCGATCGCCCAGGTGGCGGTGGTCGGCGTGCCGGACGAGCGGCTCGGCGAGGTGGGCATGGCCTACGTGGTCCCGCGCGCCGGGCAGCCCACGCCGAAGCCGGAGGAGATCATCGCCTGGGCGCGCGAGCGGATGGCGAACTACAAGGCGCCCCGCTATGTCGAGATCATCAACGCCCTGCCGCTGAACGCGACCGGCAAGGTCGTCCGCTACGAGCTGCGCGCCCGCGCCGCCGCCACCGTCGGCAAGGGCAAGGGCTGACCGGCCGCCGCCAGGGGCCGCCGGCACTCCCGCGGGAGTGATCTCCCCACCGCGGGGAACGTCTCGGTAACACGGCGTTACTCCGTCGTGCACTGGGGGTGAGCGCGATGGTGGAGCGGCACGAGCCGTGGCAGCCCGCGCCGCCGGCGCGCGACCGGGCCGGGCGGGTGGCGCAGCGGGCCGACCAGGCCGCGACCCGGGCGTTGGGCTGGCTCATGCGGCTGGCCGAGCAGGCGGCGGCCCACCGCTCGGCCGGCGCACGCC
>JADGHD010000647.1 GCA_019689615.1 Frankia sp.
GGCGGGGATGGCGGCCGGCGCGGCCCCGGCGCCCACCGGCGTCGGCCGGGCCGTGGTGGGCCCGGGCTGCTCGACCGGGAGCCAGCCGATGCGGCGGGCGGCGAGCATGAACTCGATGCGCCGGCGCAGGTGGTCGGGCCGGCGGTGGAGCGCGTGCGGGTCGGGCAGCTCGGTCCGGTTGACCAGCGTCTCCGGGTCGGGGTCCGCGGGGGTGAGGTAGTTGCGCAGCCCCGCGCACAGCCGCATGGCCACGCACAGCAGCATGTCGTCCTCGGGGACCTGCTCGCTGGTGTAGTTCATCATCCAGCGCAGGTGCGGGACGTGGTGCAGGTTGCGGGTGCGGACGAAGAAGGCGCGGACGAGGACGTCGATCTCCCGCGGGCGCGGCAGGCGGGCGACGTCGCGCGGTCGGTAGATCCCGTCCGGCGGGATGATCCGGCCCATCTGGCCGACGCTGCCGAAGTCGGGCAGGCGCTCGGCGGTCTCGACGAAGTGCTCCACGCACCGCCGGCCGGGCAGCATGTCGTCGTCGATGAAGAACGTGTACTCGTGGTCGTAGGCCGCCAGTGGCACGAAACGCGAGTAGGGGCCGGTGTTGTGCGCCCACCGATAGACCCGGTCCGCCTCGTCGAGGACCGACGGCGGCAACGCGAAGCCGTCGTCCAGATGGGTATCACACACGGTCACCGTGCACGGGACCGTCTGCTCGCGGAGAGCGTGTACCAGGCGGGCGACATTGCCCGGCCGTTTCCAGTTGATGACGACAGCTTCAACCTCGTTCATGCCACCCGTCGACATCCGCGCATAGCAAAACAGCGGCAGGCACGCGCGTGCGCGCGTGAACAGCAGGGATTGACCCGTCACCGGATGCGGGCATGGCAGGCCAGGGCTCGTGCCGGAGAACGGGGGGATTACAGGAAATGCTCGCACGTCAGCGGCCCGGTTCTCAAGACTCCGGGCGATCGGGTGGCGATGTGACGTGTATCACAGCACGTTGCGCATTGGCCGGCCGGGTCGAGGGCCGGCGCGCCTGGCGCCCGTCAGCGGGAGTGCATTCAGCGGGCGGGCAGAATGTGAATTCGACGTTTCGTCTTCTTGACGGCTCTGGTTGCCCGGCGATTAGCCCGCGCGGCGCGGGCGACGATCGGACGTAGGCGAACCACTACTCGAAGTAGTAGCCGGGCATGCGGGACCGTGTCCGGCGGCATGGCGGGGCGAGGTCGCGGTGGCGGCCCGCGGCGGCGTCGGCGTGGGCGTGGGCGTGGGCGCCGCGGCGGCCGCTACCGGGCCACCGGGCCGGTGGTCTGCTCGCGCTTGGCCTCCTGCAGCTCGTGCAGCGACCAGGCGATCCGGGCGTCCGCGACGTCCCGGCGCTCCTCCAGGACCCGCAGCAGGACCAGCAGGAAGATCGTCCCGACCGCGAGCATCAGCGTAACGACGATCATCCCGATGTAGATCTCCGACATGGTGCTTCCCTCTCTGGGTGGGCGGCGCGGCCCGCGCCGCCGGTCGTGCCCCTGGCCGCGGCGTCGCGGCCGGTGTGGGTGGTGGCGGCGGTGACGCCCGGTGGCTTCGGTTGCCCGCCCTGGCCGGCGGCCCGGACAGCGCGTGCGCCATGGCGTCCGCGCGCAGCAGCGCGAGCGGGTCGGCCAGCGAGGTCGGGCGCGGCGGCGTCATGACTGATCGGCCGCGGGATCCCCGGCGGGGCGGAGCAGCGCCGGGTGCAGGTGGGTGGCGGGGCCGGCGCGGTAGAGCCGGGCTCGCCGGCCGCCGCGGGCGCCGCCGCGGGAGGTGGTGGTTCCGGTGTCCTCGACGAAGCCCGGCGTCGAGAGGACCTTGCGGTGGAAGTTCGGCGCGTGCAGCGACTGGCCCCACACCGCCTCGTAGACCGCGAGCAGCTCGCTGATCGTGAACTCGTCGTCCACGAAGGACGTGGCCAGCGTGGTGTACTCCAGCTTCGACCGGGCGCGCTCCAGCCCGTCGGCGAGGATCTGCTCGTGGTCGAAGGCCAGCGCCTTGCTGTCGACCTCGGCGACCGGAACCCAGGCGGCCTCGGCCGCGTCACCGCCGGCGGACGGGTCGGGCAGGTTCGGCGCGAAGGCCAGGTAGGCCACCGAGAACGTCCGCATCCGCGGGTCACGGTCGGGCGCGCCGTACGAGCGGAGCTGCTCGAGGTACACCCGCGCCTGCTCAAGCTGGCGGCCGGCGTCGACCTGCGGGTCGTCAGCGGAGACCAGACCGGTCTCCTCGGCGAGCTCGCGGGCGGCCGCCTGGTCAAGGTCCTCGTGCGGGCGGACGAATCCGCCGGGCAACGCCCAGTAGCCGGCGAACGGCCACTCGCCGCGCTGGACGAGCAGCACGTGCAGCGCGCGCTGGCCGGGCTCGTCGTCGCGCTGACCACCCATGCGGCCCCCTGAAGCCTCACGGATGGTCAGCGCGACGATGTCGACCGCGACGGCGACACGCGGGTACTCGTCCGGGTCGTAGGCCGCCGCCAGTTCGGCCTCGTCAGGGGGGAGAACGTGCCCGATCACGCCCGCCCCGGTGGCCCATCCTGGCGACAGCCTCTCCCGGCTGGTCATCCATCCCTCCCTCGTCCGCGTCGGCGTCCCCCGCGCGCCCGGCTCCTCCTGCTCTGAGAGCGTCCCTCCTGCTGAGTCCTTCTCGGTCAGAGAACGTCTCCGATCGAGTACCTCTCGCCCTGAGTAACTCTCTCTAAGAGAGAGTCTTAACATGAGAAGAACCTGTGCCACAAGTGGGTTTGTCGAAAGAACTGCACCGGGCGGTGTGCGGGCCCCGGGTGGTCCGGGCAGCCGCTGCCGGGGCCGGGCCCCGCGGCGTGGCGGAGCCGGCCCCGGCAGCGCGGGTCAGCCGGTGACGGTCAGGACAGGGCGACCAGCGCGCCGATCGCGAAGGCCGCGCCGAACAGCCACAGGAGGGTGGGCAGCACCCTGGCCCAGCGCGGGACCGGGCGGCGCTGCGCCGGGACGGGCGCGGCGGCCGGCGGGGCGGCAGCGGGAGCGGGCTGGGCGACCCGCGTGCCCCGGACG
>JADGHD010000648.1 GCA_019689615.1 Frankia sp.
GCGCCGGGCAGCCGGGCCAGTGCCGGCCGGCTAGGCGTCGCCGCCGAACAGGCTGGTGACGGACCCGTCCTCGAATACCTCCCTGATCGCCGCGGCGAGCAGCGGCGCGATCGAGAGTTCGGTGATCTTGTCGATCCGGGCCTCGGCCGGCAGCGGCAGCGTGTTGGTCAGCACCACCTCGGCGATGTCGGAGTTCTTCAGCCGGTCGACGGCCGGGCCGGACAGGACGCCGTGGGTGGCCGCGGCGATGACGGTGCCGGCGCCGTTGGCCTTGAGCGCCTCGGCCGCCTTGGTGATCGTCCCCGCCGTGTCGATCATGTCGTCGACGATCACGCAGGTCCGGCCACGGACCTCGCCGACCACCTCGAACATCTTGACCTGGTGCGGGACGTCCTTGTCGCGGCGCTTGTGGATGATCGCCAGCGGGCAGTTGAGCCGGTCGGTCCAGCGCTCGGCCACCCGCACCCGGCCCGAGTCCGGGGCGACCACGGTCACCTCGCGGGTGTCCACCTTGCCCTCGATGTAGTCGGCCAGCAGCGGCAGCGCGAACAGGTGGTCGACCGGGCCGTCGAAGAAGCCCTGGATCTGGGCGGTGTGCAGGTCGACCGACATCAGCCGGTCCGCGCCGGCCGTCTTGAACAGGTCGGCCACCAGCCGGGCCGAGATCGGCTCCCGGCCCCGGTGCTTCTTGTCCTGGCGGGAGTAGGGGTAGAACGGCGCAACCACGGTGATCCGTTTCGCGCTGGCCCGCTTCAGCGCGTCCACCATGATCAGCTGCTCCATCAGCCAGGTGTTCACCGGCGCCGAGTGCGCCTGCAGGACGAAGGCGTCACAGCCGCGCACCGACTCCTGGAACCGCACGAAGATCTCGCCGTTCGAGAAGTCGTATGCGCTGGTCGGCACCGTCCGCACACCAAGCTGGGCCGCGACCTCCGCCGCGAGCTCCGGATGCGACCGGCCCGCGAACAGCATGAGGTTGCGCCGGTTCTCGGTCTGGTAGCCCACCGCGTCACTCCTTGGTGTCTGATCGGGCCCTGGCTTCTGATCGAGCCCGGCCGCGGCCGCAGCCAACCATCGAGCCGCAGCCAGCCGTCTGGCCGCGGCCAGCCATCTAGCAGCCAGCCATCTAGGTTCCGTGCCCAGGGTCCGGAATGCCAGCGATCGCCGGGCGCCCTTCCGCGGTGTGGGACAGCTCACCAGCTTTCGTGCCATTCGCCGTCCGGGCCGCGTGGGCTTCCTGGGCCGTCTGGGCGGCCACCGCGGCTGCCGTTCCCGGCCTGGCTCGCTGCACCCACCCGTCGATCGTGCGCTGCCGGGCGTCCGGAACGGCCAGCGCGCCGGGCGGCACGTCGGACCGCACAACGGTGCCGGCACCGGTGTAGGCACCGTCACCGACCGACACCGGCGCGACAAGCACGGTGTCGCTGCCGATCCGCACATCGGCGCCGACCACGGTCCGGTGCTTGCTCACCCCGTCATAGTTGGCGAACACCACACCGCAGCCGATGTTCGACCGCTCACCGACGACCGCGTCGCCCACGTAGGCCAGGTGCGGCACCTTCGCCCCGGCGCCCAGCTCGGCCGCCTTCGTCTCCACGTAGGCGCCGATCTTGCCGCCCGCGCCCAGCCGGGTGCCCGCGCGCACATGCGCGTACGGGCCGACCGTGGCCCGCGGGCCGATCCGGGCCCCGGTCACCGTGCTGCGCTCGACCCGTGCCCCGGCCTCCACGACCGTGTCCGTCAGCGTGCAGTCCGGCCCAACCACCGCGCCGGCCGCCAGGTGCGTCCGCCCGAGCAGGAACGTGCCCGGCAGCACCGTGCTGTCCGGCTCGAACGTCACGTCGGCGTCGATCCAGGTCGTCGCCGGGTCCACCACGGTCGTCCCGGCCAGCATCGCGGCCATGACGATCCGGTCGCGCAGCACCCCGCCCGCCGCCGCGAGCTGCGCCCGGTCGTTCACCCCCGCCGTCTCGGCCGGGTCCGCGGCCAGCGCCGCCACCCGCTGGCCGTCCGCCGCCAGCAGGCCGATCACGTCGGTCAGGTACTCCTCGCCCTGGGCGTTGCGCGTCGTCAGCTTGCCCAGCACCGCCCGCAGCTGACCGGCGGCGAACACGTAGACCCCGCCGTTGATCTCCCGGATAGCCGCCGTCACCGGGTCGGCGTCGCGCTGCTCGACGACCGCCCGCACCGTGCCCGCGGTGTCCCGCACGATCCGCCCATACCCCGTGGGGTCGTCCACCACCGCCGTCAGCACCGTCGCCACCGCGTCCAGGCGCGCGTGCTCGGCCACCAGGGCCGCCAGCGTCGCCCCGGTCAGCAGCGGCGCGTCGCCCGGCAGCACCGCCACCCGGTCGCGCGGCCCGACCTCGTCCGCCAGCGCCTCCAGCGCCACCCGCACCGCGTGCCCCGTGCCGGCCTGCCACTCCTGGACCACCGTGCTCACCCCGGGCCGGCCAGCCAGCGACGCGGCGACCGCCTCCCGGCCGTGCCCGACCACGACCACCGTGCGCTCGGCCCCCAACCCCGCCGACGCCGCCGCCAGGACGTGATCGAGCATGGTCCGCCCGGCGAGTCGATGAAGCACCTTCGGAGTGGAGGACCGCATCCTGGTCCCGGCTCCCGCCGCCAGGACGATGGTGGCCGCCAGACGTGGCTCGGTCACGTGCGCTCCCGGGGTCGACCAAGGCGTCGGCTGTCATCTTGCCGACACACAGCTCACCCTACCCGGGGGAGGGTCGCGCAGGGTCACGCCTCCCGGCGCCGGAACCCCGGGAATTCGGCCCCCTCAACCCCCTGATGGTAGACTTCACCCCGTATTTGCGATCCGCCGTGGTGTAATTGGCAGCACAGGAGATTTTGGTTCTTCTAGTCCACGTTCGAGTCGTGGCGGCGGAGCATGTTCGCGAGCGAAGCTCGCTCCCGGTGGCCCGTTACGTCCGCCCAGGGGGGCGACCCCCTGGAACCCCCGTGTCGGGGGGTTGCACCCCCGACGGGCCCCTGCCCCCGGTCTTCCGTGGTTGCTCTTGGGACACCGGCTCGGTG
>JADGHD010000649.1 GCA_019689615.1 Frankia sp.
GCGGGCCGGCGGGGGGCGGCGGCCCCCCGCGCCGCCGCCACCGTCGCGCATCAACCGGTGACCTGGACGGGGGTGTCGCCGAGCGGGCTTGTCCCGGCCGGCCCGATCCCACCGGTGCCCGGCGCGCCCCCGGCGGCGGGGCCGCCACCCGCGGGGCCGCCACCGGCCGGCGCCCCGCCCGAGGGCGAGCCACCCGCTGGCGCGCCACCCGCGGGTGTGCCGCCGGCTGGCGTCCCGCCCGCCGGGACCGATCCGCCCGCCGGGACCGTGCCACCTGCCGGCGTGCCACCTGCCGGCGTGCCGCCTGCCGGGACCGTGCCGCCGGCCGGGGCGGGGCCAGCCGCCTGTGCCGGGCTGCCGCCCGGTGCGGCCACCGTGTTGGGGCCGTCCGTGCCGGCCGTCGGGACCGGGCCGGACCCGCTGGACGGCCCGGGCGGGGTCGAGGCCGAGCCGGACCCGTCGGGGCCCGGGCTCGCGCCACCCTGGCCGTCGGGGCCGGGACTGGTGGGGGCCGCGGCCAGGGGCGAGCCGGCGGCCTGCGGGTCGGGGACGGTGATGCTGGACGGCGGCGAGAACACCGGGTAGCCGACCGACTCGGGGATGCCGCTGGCCGTGGCGTAGTTGGTCACGTTGCCGACGGTGACGTCCTCCGCGTTGGTCACGTAGGTCGCCTGGCAGGTCATCGAGGCCCCGGGGGCGAGCTGTTCGGCCGGGCAGCTCACCGGCGACGCGCCCGTGAGTTCTTCGACCACGGCGACGTGGTAGAGGATTCGGCTGCCCACGTTCGTGACCACGTAGGAGAAGGTCAGCGTCTGGCCGGCGGCGGTGTAGCCGTCCGGGCTCGCCGTGGTCGTCAGGGTGAGCGGCGAGCCGCTGTTCTGGGCGTTGGCCGCGCCGGGCCCGGCCAGGACCACCGCGGCGCAGGTCGCGGCGGCGGCGGACGTGGCAAGCGCGGCGGGTACCGCCACCCGCGCGGACGTCAGTGATCTCCGGGCCCGAGCTGGACCGGGCAGGTCAGCGTTACGCACATGAGCTCCTCGAGCACGCTGCCGCACGCCCGGGGCCAGCCCGGGTTGGGCCGGCGGCGCGCCCGCCTCTCGGCGGCCAGGCCCGCGGGCCGCCCGGCGCGGGGCGAGGCGCCGGTCAGCGGGCGGGCTGCGCCGATGGGCTCGTCAGGGCGTATCGGCAGACAGGGTAGGCACTACTGGCCGAGTAACAGTAGTCACAATGAGTAACCTTCTGTCTACGGCCGGCCCACCGGCGTGTCGCGGAGCGTTACCTGGCGTTACGCGCTCGCCTCGCTGGCACGGCGGGCGTCGCGCATCGAGCGGGCGTCCTGGCCGCCGAGCGAGTCCTTGCCGACCTCGGCGTTGTGCGCGTGGGCCAGGTGGTGCAGGCCGAAGACGGAGTCCATGCCGGACTGCAGGCCCATCAGGTCCTCGGCCTGGTTGACCGCCTTCTTGGTCAGCGCCAGGCCGAGCCGCGGCATCGTCGCGATCCGCTCGGCGATCGAGGTGACCTCCTGCTCCAGCGACGCGCGGGGCACCACCCGGTTGATCATCCCGAGCTCCAGGGCCCGCCGGGCGTCGATCCGCTCGCCGAGGAAGAGGAACTCCTTCGCCGCCCGCGGGCCCATCACCCACGGGTGGGCGAAGTACTCGACGCCCGGGATGCCCATCCGGACCACCGGGTCGGCGAAGAAGGTGTCGTCCGAGGCGATGATCAGGTCGCAGACCCAGGCGAGCATCAGGCCGCCGGCGATGCACGCGCCGTGCACCTGGGCGATCGTCGGCTTCGGCAGCTCCCGCCACCGCCGGCACATGCCCAGGTAGACCTCCTGCTCCCGGGCGAAGCGGCTTTCCGCGCCCGGCTGGCCGACGTGGTCCCACCACAGCCCGGCCCGCCGCTCGAACGACCTGTGGATGTCGCGGCCGGGGGTGCCGATGTCGTGCCCGGCGCTGAAGTGCTTGCCGGCGCCGGCCAGGATGATCACCTTGACGTCGTCGTCGGCGGCCGCCCGGTAGAAGGCGTCGTCGAGCGCGTAGGTCATCTTCGAGTTCTGGGCGTTGCGGTACTCCGGCCGGTTCATCGTGATCCGCGCGATCGCCCCGGTCCGCTCGTAGAGCACGACCGGCGGCTCGGCGGCGACGGCGCTGTCACCCTCGGTGACGGCTGGAGCCGTGCCCTGCTGGACCGTCCGCTCGGTCATCGCGATCGTCTCCTTCGGTGTCGTCGCGCCCGCTGACCAGTCTGGGTCAGGCGAGCGCCGCGTTCGGGCGGTCCGGTGAACCGGCGGGCTCGGCCGGCTCCTCCGCCAGGCCGAGCGAGCCGGCCAGGCGGGCCCGGTGCCAGGTGGGGTCCCCGTAGGCGGGGATCAGCGCCCAGGCCCGCTTGGCGAACAGGTGCAGGTCGTACTCGGTGGTGTAGCCGATCGCGCCGTGGCACTGGATGGCGGTCCTGGCCGCGAGCCGGGCGGCATCGGCGGCCAGTACCTTCGCGACGCTCGCCGTGTCCTGCGCCGACTCCGGCCCGGCCACGCTCGCCGGTGCGGCATCGTCGTGGGCCAGCCGCCAGCCGGCGGCCAGCACGGCCGGGCGGGCGAACTCGACGGCGACGTGCGCGTTCGCCAGCGCGTGCTTGACCGCCTGGAAGCTGCCGACCGGCTTGCCGAACTGCTCGCGCCCCCGCACGTGGTCGACGGTCAGCGCCACCATCCGGGCGGCGAGGCCCACCAGCACGGCCGAGGTGCCGACGACGGCCCGCCACCAGGCGGCATCGGCCGTCGCCGGATCGCTGGTCAGCGTGCTGCCGGCGGCGGCGGGCGGCGCCTGGGTGACCCGGGCCAGCGACCGGGCGCCGTCGACCGCCGCGACCGGCTCCAGGGCCAGCTCGGCCGCCGGGACGACCCGCAGCCCCGGCGCCGGGTGGCGGGCCGGCCGGGTGGTCCAGCCTGGCTGCCCGCCCCAGCCGGACTGGCCGCCCCAGCCGGTGTCGGGCACCTTGCCGCCCCACCCGGACCGCTCCCGCGGGCCGGAGCCC
>JADGHD010000650.1 GCA_019689615.1 Frankia sp.
GCCACTATCCGTACTGTCTGGCCGGGTGGCCGGGCCCGCGGAGGGTGGCCCGCGGAGGGTGGGCCCGCAGCGGGTCCGCCCGCGGAGGGTGGGCCCGCGGAGGTGGGGAGGTGTCGCGATGACCGTCGACCCGCAGAGCAGGATCGGCCGCATCGCCCAGCGGATCAGCCTGAGCCCGGCGTTCCGCCGCGTCGGGCCGGTGGTGGTGCCGCGGCTGGACAAGGCGCTGCACCGGCTCACCGGCGGCCGGCTGATGATCGGCCAGGCGATGCTGCCGATGGTCATCCTGGAGCACACCGGCGCGCGCACCGGCCTGCCCCGGCGCACCCCGCTGGCCGCGATGCCGGAGGACGGCGGCTTCTGGCTGGTCGGCTCCAACTACGGCCGCCCGGGTCACCCGGCGTGGACCGCCAACCTGCTGGCGCACCCCGACGCGGCCGTCGTCCACCGCCGCCGGCGGATCCCGGTGCGGGCGCGGCTGGTCGAGGAGCCGGAGCGGTCGCGGGTGTGGCCGCGGCTGACCGCGTTCTGGCCCGGCTACGAGGGCTACGCCCGGCTCAACGACCCGGCCAGCCCGAACGGCCGGGTCCTGCGGGTGTTCCGGCTCGACCCGGTCGAGTAGGCCTGCGGCGGCGGGCCCCGCCACCCGCCCCGGCTGGCGCGCTGGCCGTCAGGAACGGTCGGAGCTGAACCGCACCGCGCCCGCGGCGAGCACAGCGCCCGGGAAGACCCGCAGGCCCGACCGCAGCTCGTTGCCCGGCTCGATCCGGGCGCCGTCGCCGATGACCACCCCGTCGGCGACGACACCGTCGCCGAGCACGGCGTCCCGGCCGATCACCGAGTCACGTACGATCGCGCCCGCGCCGATCGTCGCGCCGTCGAACAGCACCGCCCCGTCGACCTCGGCGCCGGCCGCGACGATCGCGCCGGCGCCGATCGTCGAGCCACCGCTGATCTTGGCATCGGCGGCCACCGACGCGCCCGGGAGCACCAGCGCCTCGCCCACCGGCCCCGGCAGCGCGGACGACGCGATCAGCCCGGTCACCAGGTCGCGGGAGCCCTTGACGAACGCGGCCGGGGTGCCGAGGTCCAGCCAGTAGCTGTTGTCCAGGTAGGCAGCGATCCTGACGCCGGCGGCCAGCAGGCCAGGGAAGGTCTCCCGCTCGACGGAGACCGGCCGCCCGGCCGGGATCTGGTCGATCACCGAGCGGCGGAACACGTAGCAGCCGGCGTTGATGAGGTTGGTCGGCGGGTCGGGGGTCTTCTCCAGGAAGGCGGTCACCCAGCCGTCGGGGTCGGTCGGCACGACCCCGAACGCTCGCGGGTCCGCCACCTCGGTGAGGTGCAGGGTGACCGCGGCGCCGCTGCTGGTGTGCCGGGCGACGATGGCCCGGATGTCGAGACCGGACAGGATGTCGCCGTTGAAGATGACGACCGGTTCGTCCGGCCCGGAGCGCAGGTAGCTGGCGACGTTGCGGATCGCCCCGCCGGTCCCCATCGGCTCGGCCTCGGTGACGTAGGCGAGCTCGAGGCCGTGCGCGGCGCCGTCCCCGAAGTACGCCTCGAAGACCTCCGCCTTGTACGAGGTGGCCAGCACCACCCGGTCGATCCCGGCGTCGCGGGCGCGGGCGAGCATGTGCGCGGTGACCGGCACCCCGGCGACCGGCAGCATCGGCTTCGGCGCCGACATCGTCAGCGGCCGCAGGCGGGTTCCCTGTCCGCCGACCAGCATCACTGCGTCCATGCGCGCCAGTGTTCCATGCCGGGACGAGGCGGACGACGGTGCCCGCGAGGCGGGGAGGAGGTCGCGCGCCCCGGTGCGCCGGCCACGCCGGCACGTCACCGGCACCCAACCTCCGGCCCACCCCACCGCCAGCCGGCCGTCACCGCCAGGCCGACCGGGTTGCCGGCAGGTGATCAGATCGCGCCAGCCTGGCGGGCGAGGCCACGCTCCCCCACCTGGCGGCGGCCAACATCGCCCGCCGGTCAGCTGCCCGCCAACGCGGCGGCCCGCGGCGGCTCGGCCAGCAGCAACGCGTCCAGGTGGCCAGGCGGCCCGGTGATCAGCCGGTCAGTCGCGGGGGCGGCTGGGCAGCAGGTCGGCGGAGCGGGTGGCCCTGGCGCCCGCGCTGTCCCTGGCGAACAGCAGCGCCAGCACCAGCCGGACGCCGAGCCCGACGGCGAGCGCGAGCCGCAGCGGCAGGTAGGCCGGGCCCGGGTACTGCCGGCACAGGTAGCGCAGCATGCTGCGGTGGTGGGCGATCACCATCCGCCGGGAGGCGCGCTTCGTCGAGTGCCCGCCGAGGTGCTCGACGACGGCCGTCGGCACGTAGACGCAGCTCCAGCCGGCCAGCCCCATCCGGCGGTTGAGGTCGACGTCCTCCATGAACATGAAGTACGACTCGTCGAACCCGGCGACCGCCTCGAACGCCTCGCGGCGCAGCAGCTGCACGGACCCGGACAGCCAGCCGGCCGTGCCCTCCCTGGGCACGCCGCGCTCGCGTCGGTAGGACGCCGTCCACGGGTTCGTCGGCCAGCACCAGCCGAGCAGCGCGTGCCCGATCCCGCGGCCGAGCGAGGGCAGGTCGCGGGCCGACGGGTAGAGCGCGCCGTCCGGGTTGACGATCCCCGGGCCGAAGGCGCCGCCGCGCGGCCAGCGGGCGGAGGCGTCGACCAGCTCGTCGAGCGAGCCGGGGGTGAACGAGATATCCGGGTTGGCGATCACCAGCCAGGTCCCGCGGGCGCCGGCGGCACCGCGATTGGCGGCGGCACCGTAGCCGAGGTTGCGCCCGGGCCGGACGAGCCGGGCCTCGGGGCGCTCGGCCGCGGCCGCCGTGCCCGGGTCCAGGACCGGCGAGTTGTCGACGATGACGACCTCGTAGGACCGGGCGGTGGCCTTGGCCAGGGTGTCCAGGAAACCGCCGATGACCTCGCCCGACTGGTAGGTCACCACGACGACCCGGATGTCCGGCTCACTCACCACGTATGCCTCTTCTGTGGACGCTCTCTGGCCCCACGACGGTAACGTGCCGGCC
>JADGHD010000027.1 GCA_019689615.1 Frankia sp.
GCTCCTGCGTGGGCAGGGGGTCCACGGTGGGTTCCGGGTCCGGTTCCGGCTCCGGCTCCGTCGGCAGCGGGTCGATGGTCGGGAGCGGATCCAGGGTGGGCAGCGGGTCCTCGGTGACCACCGGGTCGGTGGGCAGCGGCTCGACGGTCTCCAGCGGCGGCAGGGGCAGGGCTGGCGGCGGGGCCAGCTCCGGCTGTGCCGTTGGCTGGCGCCGGCCGGGGGTCGACGGCGCCGGTGGGGCGATCGCCACCAGCCCGGTCGTCGGCTCCGGCGCACCCGGGTTGTTCGTCGTCAGCTCGCCAGGGCCGTCGCCAGCGGGCAGGCCGTCGTCAAGGCCGGAGGTCTGCGGCGGGGTTGGCCATGGCCGGACGATCCCGATGGCGTCGATGCGGCCGCCGCTGCCGTTGGCGTGCTCTCGGTCTCGCGTCGCGACCACGAGGATGACCAACAGCAGCGTGGGCGCCAGCGCCATCGCCACGGCGACCATGCGGCGCTCCGAGCGGGGCGCCCGTCGGGCGACGTACCACGCGGCCGGCGGGATCAGCGCAAAAAGCGCTGCGAACAAGAGCACCTCGGGCATGGCACTCCCCGATCACCTGGATCAAGCAACGATACGACCGAATCGCCCACGACGCACACATCTGCGGGATGCCGCGGCAATCGGGCCAGGCGCCTGCCGCCGCGCATGATCCGGGAATGTCAGGCACGATCGGAAGCATCATGGCAGCCACCTCGACCACCGCCGCGACATTCGCCGCCACCGTCCCGCCCTCGTCCGCCACCGCGACACCTGCGGCCATCGCCACCGCGGCCGCAGCCGCCGAGGCGGGCCTGGCCATGGTTGCGGAGAGCAGGGCAGTGGCGACCGGCAGCTCGCTTATCCAGGCATTGCCGCCGGCCGACGCGCGCGACCCCGACTCGATCTATGACGCGTTCTCCGCCTGGGCGGACGGGCAGGGGCTCAGTCTCTACCCACATCAGCAGGAAGCCCTGATCGAGGTCGTGTCCGGCTCGAACGTGATCCTCTCGACGCCCACCGGATCAGGGAAGAGCCTGGTCGCCACCGGAGCGCACTTCACCGCGCTCGCGACCAACCGGCGCACGTTCTACACGGCGCCGATCAAGGCCCTGGTCTCGGAGAAGTTCTTCGCGCTCATCGAGCTCTTCGGCGCGGCCAACGTCGGCATGATCACTGGAGACGCCAGCGTCAACGAGAACGCGCCGGTCATCTGCTGCACAGCGGAGATCCTGGCCAATCTGGCGCTGCGGGAGGGTGCCGCCGCCGACGTCGGCCAGGTCGTGATGGACGAGTTCCACTTCTACGCCGACCCGGACCGCGGCTGGGCGTGGCAGGTACCGCTGATCGAGCTGCCCCAGGCGCAGTTCATCCTCATGTCGGCGACGCTCGGCGACGTCTCCCGGTTCGGTGAGGATCTCACCCGCCGTACCGCCCGTCCCACCGCCGTCGTCCGCTCCGCCGAACGCCCGGTGCCGTTGTACTTCCAGTACGTCACGACACCGCTGCAGGAGACCGTGGAGGAACTTCTCTCCACGCACCGAGCCCCGGTCTACATCGTCCACTTCACCCAGGCAGCGGCGCTCGAGCGCGCGCAGGCGCTGATGAGCATCAACGTCTCGACCAAGGCGGAGAAGGAGGCGATCGCCAGACTCATCGGGAACTTCCGGTTCACGGCCGGGTTCGGCAAGACGCTGTCCCGCCTGGTGCGGCACGGGATTGGCGTGCACCACGCCGGGATGCTGCCGAAGTACCGCCGGCTCGTGGAGATCCTCGCCCAGGCCGGTCTGCTCAAGGTGATCTGTGGTACCGACACGTTGGGCGTGGGCATCAACGTGCCGATCCGGACCGTCATGTTCACCTCGCTGTCGAAGTTCGACGGGACGAAGAACCGGATCCTCACCGCCCGGGAGTTCCACCAGATCGCCGGCCGCGCTGGCCGGGCCGGCTACGACACCGCCGGATATGTGGTGGTGCAGGCCCCCGAGCACGTCATCGAGAACGAGAAGGCGCTGGCCAAGGCGGGGGGCGACCCGAAGAAGCGGCGCAAGGTGGTCAAGAAGAAGCCGCCGGAGGGACAGGTGGGCTGGGGCAAGCCCACCTACGAGCGCCTGGTCGCCGCCGAGCCGGAGCCGCTGACCTCGCAGTTCGTGGTCACGCACTCGATGCTGCTGAACGTCATCGGCCGCCCGGGCGACGCCTTCGCCGCGATGCGCCGCCTGCTTACCGACAACCATGAGGACCGCCCGGCCCAGCGCCGGCACATCCGGCGGGCCATCGCCATCTACCGCGCGCTGCTGGCCGCGGGCGTTGTCGAGAAGCTCGACGAGCCGGACGAGGAGGGGCGGACGATCCGCCTGACCGTCGACCTGCAGTACGACTTCGCGCTGAACCAGCCGCTCTCCCCGTTCGCCCTCAGCGCGCTCGACCTGCTCGACCGGGACGCGCCCGACTACGCGCTGAACGTGCTGTCGGTCATCGAGGCCACGCTCGACAACCCGCGCCAGGTGCTGGCGGCCCAGCAGTTCAAGGCCCGCGGCGAGGCGGTTGCCCAGATGAAGGCGGAAGGCCTCGACTACGACGACCGGATGGAGGCCCTGGCCGAGGTCACCTACCCGAAGCCGCTGGAGGAGCTGCTCACCGCGGCGTTGGAGATCTACCGGCGGGGACACCCCTGGGTTGACGACTACGAGCTGGCCCCGAAGGCCGTGGTCCGGGACATGGCCGAGCGGGCCATGACCTTCGCCGAGTATGTCCAGTTCTATGGGCTGGCTCGCTCGGAGGGCCTGCTACTGCGCTACCTGGCCGACGCCTACAAGGCGCTCCGCCAGACCGTCCCAGACTCGGCGCGCACCGAGGAGCTCACCGACCTGATCGAATGGCTCGGGGAGCTGGTCCGTCAGGTCGACTCCAGCCTCCTCGACGAGTGGGAGCGGCTACGGAACCCAACGGACGCCGATCTCGCGACCGCCGCCGCGATCGAGCACGGCGAGCGGATCAGCGACAAGCCGCCGGCCGTCACCCGCAACGTCCGCGCCTTCCGGGTTCTCGTCCGCAACGCCATGTTCCGTCGGGTCGAGCTGGCCGCACTGCGCCGCTACGCCGACCTCGGCGAACTCGACGGCGAGGCGGGCTGGGACGCGGAAGCCTGGCAAGCCGCGCTCGAGCCGTACTTCGAGCTCTACGACGAGATCGGCACGGGCCCCAACGCCCGCGGCCCGAAGATGCTGATCATCGATACGACCACCGAGCCCGGCGTCTGGCACGTCCGCCAGATCTTCGACGACCCGGCAGGCGACCACGACTGGGGTATCAGCGCCGAGGTCGACCTCGCGGCCTCGGACGAGCAGGGCAGCGCCGCCCTGCGCGTCACCGCCGTCAACCAGCTCTGACGGCGGTGACGCGGCCTGCGCGCCGAGGAGGTTCACGCAGGGCAGCCGGACGGGCGGGCGGGTCAGACGAGCAGCGGTTCGCCGGTCTCCAGTAGCGACTTCAGGCTGGCGATGACGCTGGGCCAGCCGCCGCGGACCAGCTCGGCGACGGTGCTGCCAGGGGCGAACCCGTCGTGCACGACCGTCAGCTTTACCGAGTCGTGCCCGGTCGGCTCGATCTCGAAGGTGACGGTGGACCGGGGCTCGGCCATGAGCGTCGCGACGAAATCGGCGTCCCAGCCGAACCGCTCGCCGAGCTCCGGGGTGAAGTTGTGCCAGGTGTAGGCCAGGCGGCGGAACGGGTCCGCCTCGACCACGACCTGCTCCGGGTCGGTCAGCACGATGTCATGGTGATGCCAGGTCATCGTGGCCCCGGGCGTCCATTCGGTGGTGAAGGCCGTGTCCCAGTAGCGCTTGGTAAAGGCGGGATCGGTCAGCGCCTGCCACAGCCGCTCCGGCGTGGTGCGGATGTAGGTGACGTAGACGAAGTGGGGCTTGTCCATCGGGACTTCCTCCAGGGTGGTCTTGAGCTCGGCGAGCACGCGGACCCGGTCGCGGTGGTACTTGCTGATCCATCGGTCGGCGATCGCGTTGACTGGCGCGGCGTTCAGGTAGTGCAGCTTTTCCCGGCCACGGCGCATGGTGACGACCAGTCCGGCGGCCTCCAGCACTGCCAGGTGCTTGCTGACCGACTGACGCGCCATGTCGAGTCCGGCGCACAGTTCGCGGAGGGTCTGCCCCGACCGCGCGTGCAGGCTGTCGAGCAGCCGCCGACGGCTGGGGTCGGCCAACGCCCGAAAGACTTCGTCCATCACCGTCACGTCCAGCAGTCACCGAGAGATAGGCAGCCATTCGGCTGCCTGTTATTTAGGCAGCCAACCGGCTGCATGTCAACGACGACCTGCGTCAGCCAGGCGAGCTGGGCCGCGAGCCGCGCCGTCCAGGCCGGCGTCCGGCCCGTTCACGAGCCGCTGACCAGCACGAACTGCCAGAGCACCCGAACACGGCACGCACAGCACCCGGATCCCGCCGGGCAGGGCCGACGGCCTGGCGAGCCCGCGAGTGGCCGCGAAGTCCGCGCCCTCGGCCGAGAGCGACCAGAAGAAGCCCTTGATCAGGCAACGGCCCGCACGCCGAGCGCGGCAGGCCGGCCCCGGCATGCTGGGGCGACGATCGGCGGAACCGTCAGCGTGCGCGGCGCCCGGTCACGGAACCGCGACTGTCCGGCCCAGGCCGTGCTCAGACCGGTCCATGCGCTCGTAGGCGGCGGGAACCTCGTCGAGGGTGATGTGGTTGGCGATGACCCGAATCTTGCCCGCGGCGGCGAGCGCGACCAGTTCGCGCAGCTCGTGCGGCTCGCCGGAGTAGCTGGTCTGCAGGGTGCACTCCCACGGGACCTGGATCAGGCCGAACGGGACCGAGCCGAGCGCGGCGCCGATACAGACGACCTTTCCCTTGAGCGCGGCGCACGCCACGCCGAGGGCGAGCGTCTCGTTGGCGCCCACCAGGTCGAGCACGAACGACGCACCTCCACGCGCCTTGACCTGCGCGGCCGCGTCGTCGTCCGGATCGAGCGCGAGGTCCGCGCCCAGCTCGAGAGCGAGTTCTCGGCGCCGAGGGTCGCGCTCCACCGCGGTGATCGTGGCCGGTGAGACGGCCCGCAGGATCTGCAGCGCGAGGTGGCCGAGTCCGCCGATTCCGATGACGGTCGCCACCGAGCCTGGGCCCAACCAGGGCATCGACGCCCGGATCGCGTGATACGGCGTCAGGCCGGCGTCGTCGAGCGGGCCCGCGTCAACCGGGTCGAGGTTGTCCGGCAGCGGCACCACCGCCCGCGCCGGCACCCGGACGAACTCGGCCAGACCGCCGTCCAGCCCCAGGCCGGCGCCGCCCGCTGGCTTGATCGTCGGGCAGTACCGCTCGTCGCCGGCGACGCAGGTCGGGCACTGGCCGCAGCCGAACTCCGCGTGGACGACGACCGGCTGGCCCACGCTCAGGCCGCGCACCCCCGGTCCAAGCGCCTCGATCCAGCCTGCGGACTCGTGGCCGATCGTGAACGGCTGGCCATCCGGGCGGTATACCGACGGCGCCATTGAGATCATGCAGTCCGAGTGGCACAGGCCTGCCCCCGCGACCTTCACCAGCACCTCGCCTGGGCCGGCCGTGGGCGCCGGAACGTCCGTGACCACCAGCCCGCCGCCCGGCATCACCTGAACCGCCTTCACTGCCCCCTCTTTCGCTCCGCCACGCGGACCCGCGCATCCGGGGCCCGCGACCCACCCCGACGATCACCAGCGCTCGGATACTCCCAGCCCACCGCGCTCGCGAGCCACCGATTGCCCTGCCGCCCGGAGGCTCCACGGAGCGTGCAGCCGTCCTCCTGAGCCAGGTGTCCGGAACCTAGAACGTGTTACAACACTGGAGCGTCGTCCTGCCCCGGCGGCCGCGCATCGGCCAGCGAGCGCGGGTGCCGCCCGGCGTCGGCGCAGTGGGCCCGAGCCGGTGGACGAGGGGTGGACGCGGTGCTGAGTGGCGAGAAGATCCTGATCACCGGACCGGCTGGGCAGATCGCCTACCCGATCGCGGCCGCTCTGGCCAAGGACAACGAGGTCTGGGGGATCGCCCGGTTCAGTGACCCGGCCAGCCGCGAGCGGGTGGCCGCGCTGGGCGTGACGACGCGGTCTGTCGACCTCGCCTCGGGCGACTTCAGCGACCTTCCGGACGACTTCACCTACCTGCTGCACACCGCCGCCTATCTCGGCGGCGGCCTGGACTACGACCTGGCGCTGGCGACCAACGCCGAGGGGACCGGGCTGCTCATGCGGCACTGCGCCAGTGCGAAGGCCGCGCTGATCATGAGCACGATGTCGGTCTACAAGGCGCACGAGGACCCCTGGCACCCGTACGTGGAGACCGACCCGCTCGGCGATGCCCACCTGCCCGTGATCCCCACCTACTCGGTCTCGAAGATCGGGCTGGAGGCGGTTGCTCGAACGTTCGCCCGGGCCCTCGGGCTGCCGACCGTGATAACCCGGATCAACGCGGTGTACGGGCCAAACGGCGGGCTGTTGGTGCACTACCTCGACCAGATCGTCGACCGGCAGCCGGTCACGCTGCGCTGGGACCCCAGCCCGTACACCCCGATCTACGAGTCCGACGTCGTCGACCAGGTCGAGGCGATGCTCGCGGCCGCGTCCGTTCCGGCCACCATCGTCAACTGGGGCGGGGACGAGGCCGTTCCGATGCAGGACGTCTGCCGGCACATCGGCGAACTCACCGGCCGCCCGGTCGACCTGCGGGTCGCCGCGGTCCCGGGTACCCAGCGCGGCGCGATCAGCGACGTCACCCGGCGTCGTTCGATCACCGGACCGTGCCGGGTGCCGTGGCGGGAGGGAATCCGCCGGGTGCTGGAGCACCGTTACCCGCAGGGCGTGGACGGCCCACGCCTGGCCGCCCACGCCGCGGCCCGGGCGATGACGGCGCAGGGCCAGCAGGCCGGCTGAGCGGAGCAGGTAAGCCGGGGCGGGCCCGCTGAGGGCTCGATGGGGCGGGCAGCGGGCCCCGCGTGGCCGGGCAATCCGTGCCGCCGGCTACCGCCAAGTTGACCGGGGGTGTCTACGTCAGACGGCCGATCTTTCGGCTCAACGCCTTGACGAGACAACGATTGTTCACAATCTTCGCCACCAGGGACGTCGACACTGCCGCTCGAACGTGCTCGCGGGGCGGCGGCAGTCGGACCGGGAGGCAACGCGACGTGGCAGTTCTCGAGAAGTTGGTGGACCCGACAGGATTCGACCGGCGCGCCGGCGACGCGACCCTTACTCCGAGACCACCCAGCCTGCGTGGCTTAACCGTCGGACTGCTGGACAACACCAAGGCGAACGCGGGACCGCTGCTCTCCGAGATCGCGGCCGAGTTGCGGCGTTCCTACGGCATCGGCGCGACGCGCGAGTACGCCAAGGACTACTTCGGTACTCCGGTCAAGGACGAACTGCTCAAGCGGATCGCGGACGAGTGCGATGTCGTCATCACCGCGGTCGGCGACTGCGGCTCGTGCAGCGCGGCCACCGTGGCGGACGGCATCCTGTTCGAGCGGGCGGGCGTCCCCGCGGTCAGCATCGTTTCCGACTCCTTCCTGATGTCCGGCCGCGCCATGGCGAAGGTGCAGGGATTCCCTGGGTTCGCCTTCCTCGCGGTCCGCCATCCGGTCGCCAGCCTCGACACCGAACAGATCCGGGAACGGGCACGGGACGCTGTGCCGGATCTTGTCCGCATCCTTGGCGTGGAGGGCTGACATGGCGGACGTGAGCACAGCGGTCACCGACACGGACGTACGCGCTGGCGCGGGCGAGCCGCCGCTGGTCGACGGTGCGGAGATCCGTCGGGTCATCGAGTACTACTACCAGCAGGACTGGACCGACGGCCTCCCCGTGGTCCCGGTCACCGAGTCATATCTCGCCGAGTTCCTCGCACGGACCAGCCTGGAGCCGGATGCGGTGCTGCTGGCGATGCCGCACCTCAACCGCGCCTGCACCGTCCGCCTGGCCGCCGCCAACGCCGCGATGGCCGGATGCCTGCCGGAGTACTTCCCCGTGGTGGTGGCGGCCTGGGAGGTGCTCGCTCTCGACCCCTACCCCCGGACCGGCATCTGGCAGAGCACAACCGGGACCGCCCCGGTCACGATCGTCAACGGCCCGGTCCGCAATGAGATCGGGCTGAACAGCAGGGGGAACATCTTCGGCTCCGGTTTCCGGGCGAACGCCACCATCGGCCGGGCCATCCGGCTGGGTGCGCTCAACATCTTCGGAATCCACCCGCATCTTCTCGACCAGGCCACGCAGGCGACCCCGGCCAAGTACACCTGCTGCATCGCCGAGAACGAGGAAGAAAGCCCGTGGGAGCCGCTGCACGTCGAGCATGGGCTGGATGCCGCCGACAGCGCGGTCACCGGCACCGTCATCCGGTCGTGCATGCACATCGAGGCCCGGCACACGCACGTGCCCGAACAGCTCGCCCTGGACATCACCAACTCGATCACCAGGACCGGCGCGCTCATCCATGAGTTCAGCAGTGCGCTGCTGGTCCTGAGCCCCGAGCACGCGCACGTCTTCGCCTCGGCTGGCTGGTCCAAGGACGACATCCGCCGCTTCATCCATGAGCATGCCGTGCACAGCCGTGCTCAGCTCGCCGCGGTGGGCAAGGACGCGATCTCCCGGCAGACCCACTGGCGGCTGCCTGCCGACCACCCGGACGCCATTCCGGATCGCGCCAGCGCCGGCGAGGACCCGGACCGGGTACCGATGCTGCTTTCGCCCGACGCGGTCCAGATCGTCGTAGCCGGGGCGAACAACGCGGGCGTATCCGCGATCATGGAGGTCTTCGGCCCTCGCGACTCAGCCCTGCCCATGGTCAAGATCCGCGACCTTCCGCCGCGGGGCAACTGACAGCTCGGATCTTCCGCAGGCCCTGGCCCGGCTCTCCGCCGGGTCAGGGCTTCTGTCTGCCAGGCGACAGAATCACCGCCTGCGACCGCGCGCCACACGGAACACCGGGCCGCGCCAGAGCGCGAATGGTGGTGCCAGCATCCCGTCCAACCGGCGGCCTGGTGGTGCTAGCCGGTGAAAGCCCAGGTCCGGACGGTCTCGCGGCCGACAGTGAGCGCAGGAGCCGGCCGTTGGCCGCGATGCTCACGTCAGGCCAAAGACGCCCGCGCAAGACCGGCAGCGGGTTACGGATTACAGAAGCGGAAGGCACCACCGACGATGCTGACACTTGACGATCTGCTGCCCATCCGTCTCCTGCACACGGCGATGCGCGTCGAGTACGGCCGACTGGCCGCCGCCGCCCGTGCGCCCCGGGGCGCGGCGCACGCGGCGGTCATCGAGGAGCACATCGATCTGACCCTGCATGTGCTGCACCACCACCACACCGGTGAGGACACCCACTTCTGGCCCGTCCTGCGCGAACGCGCGCCGGAGTGCGCCGCCGCGGTGGACCGGCTCGAGGCTCAGCACTCCCTCATCGAGCCGCTGCTGGCCGCCGCCAGCGACCGGAAGGTCGCGCTGGCCGAGCGGGCCGACGCTCTCGCCGAACTGCACACCCTCATCAACGCCCACCTCGACGAGGAGGAGGCGACGCTTTTCCCGCTGCTGCTGGAGCACTACACGAAGGCGGAGCTGGAGGCGATCGACGAGACGATGCGGCAGACTTTCGGCCGGAAGATGGTCCCGCAGATCCTCTGCTGGATGCTCAGCGCCCTTGACCCCGAGGTGCGCGCCAGCTCGCTGGCGACGCTGCCGCTGATCCCGCGCACCCTGCTCACGCGGGTCTGGGAGCCCTCGTACCGCCGCCGCTTCGTCCGCATCTACGGCCCGGACGTCCAGTACGGTGCCCTGCCCCAGCCCACGCAGACCAAGCCCGGGATGTCGCTGGCCGCCTGACCCAGTGCGGACCTTCGGGGCCCTGACCCGCCCGGCTCTCTGCGCCCTCCCACCAGGCCCTGACCCGCTGATCTTCCACCGAAGGCCCTGATCCCGCCAATCACGTCCACGCTCGCGCGAAGTCGAGCACGATGGCTTCCCCCGCCCCCGCACGGCGAGGCAACGGCGCCTCCCCGCGGGCCAGGCGGACGGGACACCCGGACAGCCCCGACAACGGCGTCGGGGCTGTCTGCCGTTTCCCGGCCGGTAGTTCGCGGCCTTGCCGGCCGCGGCGGGTACAGCGGCAGGTCCAACGCGCACCTCGCGGCATCGGCTGGCGGCGGCCCCGGCGCGAGGGCCGAGGCCGGTCTCAGGCCAACCGCGGCTTTCGGGCGCTGACATTCCCAGTGGCCGGCCGCGGAATGTCAGAAGGGGCCATTGCCGGGGCGCGGCTCTGGGACGCTCCAGGCATGCGACGCTGGCGCGCCTCGCCGCGCGAGCCGGCAGCTCGACCAGGACCGGCGGCATCGACCGATCCGCGCTCATCGCCGGCCTCAGCGGCCGGCCCGACGCGAGCGGCCGGGCTGATCCGCGCGCTCGGCCCAACGCCGGCTCGGGCCAGCGCCCTGCTGCGGGCCTGCCACCCGGAACCGACGGCGGCGGTGACGCTGTTCGCGACCGCGCTGGCGTTGGCCTGCGGACAGACGGTCTGGGGCGGCGCAGCCGTGGCGGCAGCGGTGCTCACCGGTCAGCTGTCGGTCGGCTGGAGCAACGACGCCATTGACCGCGACCGTGACGCCCGTGGCGGACGGGCGGACAAGCCGATCGCGGTCGGCGCTGTCGGCGCGGGAGCGGTGGCGGTCGCCAGCGGGCTCGCGCTGCTGGCCTGTGTGCCGTTGTCGTTCGCGTCGGGCATGGCGGCCGGATGGGTCCATCTCATGGCGGTCGCCAGCGCGTGGGCCTACAACCTGGGCCTCAAGGCGACGCCGCTGTCCGTGGCCCCTTACCTCGTGTCGTTCGCGCTACTGCCGACGTTCGTCGTGCTTGGCCTTCCCGATCAGCGCTGGCCGCCATGGTGGCTCCCGCTGGCAGCGGCGTTGCTGGGCGCCGGCGCCCACTTCGCCAACGTCCTGCCCGATCTCGCCGTCGACGCCCGGACCGGCGTGCGTGGGCTGCCCCAGCGCCTCGGTGCCACCGGGGCGCGACTGTCGGCCGCCGTGCTGCTGGTGGGCGGGTCCGCGGTCGCGGTCCTCGGCCCGGGCGGCCCCGTCCCGACGCGGGTCGGCATCCTGGCGCTGGTCGCGGTGCTGGCGCTGCTCATGCTGCGGCTCGGTGACCGGCACGCGTTTCGACTCGCGATGGCGATCGCCGCGATCAACGTCGCACTCGTCATCGCCGCCGGAACCCGGCTGAACTGAGGCGCGGGCCAGCCGTGCGCGGGAAGCCACGGCTGCGCCGACGCGACGGCATCGACCCCGGCCAGTCGCGCGCACGGCACGCCGGCAGCGACAACCGGTGTCACGCGGTCCGGCTCGCGCCGGGCTCGGTCATCCCCGTTCCTGCGTCCGGATCGGTCCGCACGGCCAGGCACCCACCGGTGGCCGCCACGTCGGCAGGGACGACGCCACCGGCGGCGGCAGCCGCCCCGCCAGCGCTGGCGCGCCGCCTCGACCTGGCCGAGCCGCCGGCACCGGGTACGTCCGAGCCAGCGGCGGCAGCGGAAACCTCGGCGGCCCGGCGGGCCCGCTGGCCGCGGGCGACCTCCGTCGCCAGGGCGTCGAGCGGCTGGGCGAACGGGCCAAGTGGCTCGGCCAGCCGCGCCAGCCAGGCCAGCGCGGCGTCAACACCGGCGGAGTCGATCGCGTAGTAGCGACGGTTCCCTTCCGCGCGTACCCGCACCAGCCGGGCCTCGCGCAGCACCTTGAGGTGCTGCGAGACGGCCGGCTGCGAGATGGGCGCGCGGGCGCGCAGCGCGGCCACGACCGCGCCGGCCGGCTGCTCCCCCGCGGCCAACAGCTCCAGGATCTGCCGTCGGGTCGCGTCGCCCAGTGCCTCGAAGATTCCGGTCCCGCGCTCCACTAGCTCCCGCTGCTCCCAGGGTTCTCCCCGTCTGACGCGGATGCCGGCCCCGCGTCGCTGCCCGCCGCGCCGCCGTCCGTTTCGGTGCTCGTCGGCGGCGTGGTGTAGAACGCTACGGTTCGATCGGCCGCCTCGCGCGCCGGGCCGGCTTCGTCGCCATCGGCGATCGCGGCGTCGGCCCAGCCGGAAGCGGAGCGCCGGACGAGTTCGAGCCCTTCCGGGGTGAAGGTGAAGCCGGCCTGGACCTCCGGGTCGACCGGCTGCCCGGTCTGGATGTGCATGGCCAGCCCCAGCAGGGCGAGGTCCCAGCCGACGCCCACCGCGCCCGGGCCGAACTGCGCCCAGAACTGCGGGTCAACCGGCGACTCGTGCACCAGCTCCAGGACCGTGCCGGTTCCGGCACTCCCGTCGGCGGGGGTGAGCGTGACCGACAGCCACGAGACCATCGGGCCCATCTCCCAGGTCACCGCGAGCGCCGCTGGCTCGTCGCAACGCTCGATGACGCCGCCGGCGTTGCCCTCGAGCTGGTAGCGCCCACCCAGCTTCAGCTCACCGCTGATCGGCAGGAACCACCGCGGGATGCGCTCCGGGTTCGTCAATGCGTCCCAGAGGTCCGCCTGGGTGGTCGGGTAGGTCCGCCGCGCGACAGCGATCTTCGTCGGCGCCCCGTCTCGGGTGCCGCTTCGGACCTCGCGCGTCACCAGGCCAGCCGCTGCCACCGGATCGATGATCGCCATAGGAGTCCTTTCATAAGTGTCTGCTTATATTCGCCAACCTACAGCGCCACCCCGTTGGCCGCAATGCCCAACACGCCGACCCCCACGCGCCGAGCCCGACGCGGCACCAGCGCGCCGGCGCTGCCCCGCACACGCCACACCGGCTCGCGCGGGCGACGAACAGGATCGGCTGCGACGTGGGACGGCCCTGGCTGCCGACGACCGGCTCGCGCGCTCATCGACCCGTTCCGCCGCCTGCCGGCATGCGGGGCAGCAACAGGCGCGTCGGGTCCGCTCACCATTTGACGGGGCAGGTGACGGGCGATGCTAAAGTCCGGGATTCGATATCGACGAACTTGTCGGGATTGTGCGGCACACCGCCAACGCGCGAGGACGGGATATGCCCCTCACCGTGTTGTTCATGCCCGAATCGGCGTACGGGCCGACGAACCAGTGCATCGGGCTGGGCAAGGTGCTGCTCGATCGAGGCCACACGGTCGTGTTCGCCGCGGAACGGTCCTGGGCGGGACGGCTGGCGCCGCTGGGCTTCATCGAGGCGCTGGTCGACCTCGCGCCGCCGGACCCGAACGCCAGCGAGGATGCCGCCGGCCAGTTCTGGATCGACTTCATCAGGGATACAGCGCCGGAGTTCCGCAAGCCGACCATCCAGCAGCTGGGCAGCTTCGTCCAGCCCACCTACCAGGCCCTCATCGACGGCGCCAAGTACTGCGAGGCCCAGCTACGGGAGATCATCGAGGAGTACCGGCCCGACGTGCTGGTCGAGGACAACGTCGTCACCTTCCCGGCCCTCACGACGGCCGACGGGGCGTTCGTCCGCATCGTCTCCTGCAACCCGCTCGAGATCCGGGGACCAGCGATCCCGCCCGCCTTCTCCGGCTACCCCTCGGCCGACCGCTCCGGCTGGGACGCCTTCCTGGCCGAGTTCGACCGGACCCACCAGGAGATGTGGGCGGACTTCAACGCCTGGGTCCAGGCTCAGGGCGCGCCACCGCTGCCGCCGCGGGACTTCATCTCCACATCCCCGCACGCCAACCTGTACGTGTATCCGGAGGAGCTCGACTACACCGACGCCCGTCCACTGGACTCGAGTTGGCATCGCCTGGACTCCAGCGTCCGGGAGACCGATGAGTCCTATGAGCTGCCGGAAGCGGTCGCCGTCCGGGATCCGGGCTCGGCGCTGATCTACCTGTCGCTGGGGTCGCTCGGCAGCGCCGACGTCGAGCTGATGCAACGACTCATCGACGTGCTGGCCACCACCTCACACAAGATCATCGTCAGCATGGGGCCGCGTGCGGAGGAGCTGAAGCTGGGGCCAAACATGGTGGGCGCCCCGATGCTCCCGCAGACCAAAGTCATCCCGCAGGTCGACCTCGTGATCACGCATGGCGGCAACAACACGACGACCGAGTGCATGCACCTCGGAAAGCCGATGATCGTGCTGCCGCTCTTCTGGGACCAGTACGACAACGCCCAGCGGGTCCACGAACGCGGCTTCGGCCTCCGGCTTTCGACCTACAACTTCACCGACGGCGAGCTGCGCGCCGCGGTGGACCGCCTGTACGCGGACACGGCTCTGCGCGAGCGGATGGCCGCGACAGGCAGGGCGATCCGCGCCCGCGACGGCCTGCGCAGGGGTGCCGACATCATCGAGCGCGTCGGCCTGGCCCACGCCGCGAACCGCGGCTGACGCGGCGCGAGAAGGCTGCGGGTAACCGGCCCCGACGCCGGCCCGGCGCGCAGGCCGGGCTGCTCCGGGTGGCCGACGGCGGTGAACGGCGTCAGATGGGCGGACGGGCGCGGCCGTGCATTGCCTCCCACACCCGGGAGGGGGTGAGGGGCATGTCGACGTGTCGGATGCCGAAGGGGGCGAGGGCGTCGACGACGGCGTTGACGAGTGCCGGTGGCGAGCCGATCGTGGCTGACTCGCCGATGCCCTTCGCTCCGATCGGGTGGTGCGGTGAGGGGGTCACGGTCCACGCCGTCTCCCAGTTCGGGACCTCGACCGCGGTGGGGATCAGATAGTCCATCAGCGAGGCGGTCAGGCAGTTGCCGTCGGCGTCGAAGGAGAGCATCTCCATGAGCGCCATGCCGACGCCGTCGGTCAGGCCGCCGTGTACCTGGCCTTCGACGATCATCGGGTTGATGATGGTGCCGCAGTCGTCTACCGCGATGAACCGGCGGACCGTGACCTTGGCGGTGCCAGGGTCGATGTCGACGACGCAGATGTAGGCGCCGCACGGGAAGGTCAGGTTCGGCGGGTTGTAGGTCAGCTGGGCGGTCAGGCCGCCCGCCAGACCCTCCGGCAGGTCGGCGCCGTAGGCCGCGGCGGCGATGTCGGCGATGCTGACGGACCGGCCCCGGGCGCCGCCCGTGGCGACCTGGAAACGGCCGGCGGACCACTCCAGCGTGGCCGGGGCCGACTCCAGCAGCACGGCAGCGATCTGCCTGGCCTGCTCCCGGACCTGGCGCGCGACCAGCACCGTCGCCGCGCCGGACACCGGCGTCGAGCGGCTGCCGTACGTGCCGAGGCCGAACGGGGTGCGGTCGGTGTCGCCGTAGACGACCTCGACGTCGGCCGGGGGAATTCCCAGCTCACCCGCGACGAGCTGGGCGAACGTGGTCTCGTGGCCCTGGCCCTGGGTCTGGCAGCTCACCCGCAGCACGGCCTTGCCGGTCGGGAGGACCTCCAGCGCGGCGCCGTCGGCCATGCCGAGTCCGGCGATGTCCATGTGCCGGCGAGGGCCGGCTCCGACCGCTTCGGTGAAGAACGCCACGCCGATGCCGGTCAGCTCGCCGCGGGCCCGCCGGTCCGCCTGCTCGCGGCGGAGCTGGGCGTAGTCGGCCAGTTCGACCGCGGCGCGCATCGTCGCCGGGTAGTCGCCGGAGTCGTAGACCCAGCCGGTGTGGGTCCGGTAGGGGAACTGCTCCGGGCGGATGAAGTTCGCCAGCCGTAGCTCGACCGGATCCATGCCGAGTTCCGCGGCCAGGCAGGCCACGAGGCGTTCGACGAGATACACCGCCTCGGTCACCCGGAAGGAGCAGGAGTAGGCGACCCCGCCCGGTGCCTTGGTGGTATGGACGGCGGTCATCCGGGCGTACGCGGCCGTCAGCGCGTAGCTGCCGGTGAACACGCTGAAGAAGCCGGCGGGATACTTGCTCGGGACTGCGACGCCGTTGAACGCACCGTGGTCGGCAAGCACCTCGCTGCGGATCGCCAGGATCTTCCCGTCGCGGGTCGCCGCGATCTCGCCGCGCATGATGTAGTCGCGGGCATAGGCGGTGCTGATCAGGTTCTCGTAGCGGTCCTCGATCCACTTGACCGGACGGCCGAGCTCCATCGACGCCAGGATCGCGCAGAGGTAGCCAGGGTAGATCGGAACCTTGTTGCCGAAGCCGCCGCCGATATCCCCAGCGATCACCCGGATCCGCTGCTCCGGCAGCCCGAGGATCCGCGACAGCAGCGTCCGGTGGGCGTGCGGCGCCTGGCTGGTCAGGTGGACGGTGAGCCGCCCCTCGATCCTGTCGTAGTCGGCGACGATCCCGCAGGTCTCCATCGGCGCGGGGTGGACGCGCGGGTAGACCATCTCCTGGCGGACGACCACATCAGCAGCCGCGAACGCCGCCTCGGTAGCGGCCGCGTCCCCGGCCTCCCACTCGAAGCAGAGGTTGTCGGCCTTGCCGGGGATGTCGTCCCGGATGACCGGCGCGTCGGGGTCCAGGGCCGTACGCACGTCCATGACGGGCGGCAGAAGGTCGTACTCGACGTCGATGAGCTCGAGCGCGTCCCGGGCGGAGTAGCGGTCCTCGGCGACGACGAACGCGACCTCCTGGCCCTGGAACCGCACCTTGTCCGTGGCCAGCACGGCCTGCACGTCCCCCGGCAGGGTCGGCATCCAGGCCAGCCCACGCTCGGCGAGCATGTCGCCGCTGACCGCGAGCTTGACCTTCGGGTGCGCCTCGGCGGCCAGCACATCGACGCGGACGATGCGGGCATGCGCCACCGGCGCGCGCAGGATCGCCAGGTGCAGCATCCCGGGCAGGCGGATGTCGTCGACGAACCGACCACGGCCGCGGACCAGCCGTGGGTCCTCCTTGCGGGGCATCCGGCCGTAGCCGAACCGACCGCACCCAGCGCCGCCGTCCGCCGACGCAGCCGCCGCATCGCGCGTGCCCGCGGCAACCGACGTCCCCGCTGCCTCGTCCCGGTGAGGGCCGCGCACGCCGGCATCGGCGGCCGGGTGGGCGGCGAACGCTCGCCCGGCACCCGGAACTGGCGGCCAGCCGGCGTTCACGCCTCCTCACCTGCCGGCACGCTGACCCGGGTGCCCGCCTGTTCGGCTGCCGCCCACTGGATCGCCCGGACGATCGACGCGTATCCGGTGCAGCGGCAGATCGTCCCGGCGATCGCCTGGCGGATCTCGTCCTCGGTGGGATTCGGGTTGCGGTCGAGCAGCGCCCGCGCGGTCAGCAGCATGGCCGGCGTGCAGAAGCCGCACTGCAGGCCGTGGCAGGCGATGAAACCGCGCTGGACGACGTCCAGCGCGTCGTCGTCGCCCGCCGGATCGGAAGGCCCCGTTACGTCGGCACCGCCGGACCGGGACCACCAGCCCAGGCTTGGAGGCGGGGCGGCCAGGTCCTCGACGGTACGGATCTCGTGCCCGCCGGCCATCGCCGCCAGCACCGTGCAGGACTTCACCGGCTCCCCGTCCATCAGGACGACGCAGACGCCGCAGTTGCTGGTGTCGCACCCCCAGTGCGTCCCGGTGAGCCCGAGGGTGTCGCGCAGGAAGTGGACCAGCAGCAGCCGGCCCTCGATCTCACCGGACACCGGCTCGCCGTTGACGACCATGTCGACGCGAATGCTCACCGGCCACCACCCCAGGTACCGGCCCGACCGCCTCGTCGGCCCGCCCCGGCGGCCC
>JADGHD010000028.1 GCA_019689615.1 Frankia sp.
GCTGGCGGGGGCGCGTCCGGCGGCTGGCCGAGCGGGATCGGGCCGGTCGGCGGGGTGGGGAACGAGGTGGCCGGCAGCGCAGCCGCCGGGTCCAGCAGGCCGCGCACCGTGGGCAGCTGGCCCGGCGCGAGCCCGGCGGCCGGCGCCGCGAGCCTCTCGACGTACTTCGCGATGACGTCGACCTCGAGGTTGACCGGCGCGCCGACCCGGCGGAAGCCGAGTGTGGTGGCGGCCAGCGTGGTGGGGATCAGGCTGACCGTGAACGTGGCCGGGGTGGCGCCGTCGGCCGGGGTGACCTCGACGACGGTCAGGCTCACGCCGTCGACGGCGATGGAGCCCTTGGGGACCAGATAGCGGTCCAGGCCCTCGGCCAGGGCGATCCGGACGACCTCCCAGCGCTCGTCCGGGACCCGGTCGACCACGGTGCCGACGCCGTCGACGTGGCCCTGCACGAGGTGCCCGCCGAGCCGGTCGGCCAGGCGCACCGGCCGTTCCAGGTTGACCTGCTCGCCGACGGTCAGCGCGCCGAGCGCCGTGCGGCGCAGGGTCTCCAGCATGACGTCGGCCGTGAAGCTGCCGGGCTCGCCGGCGGCCGGCGGCGTGAACGAGGTCACGGTCAGGCAGACGCCGTTGACGGCGATCGAGGAGCCGTGGGCCGCGTCCGCGAGGACCGCCGAACAGGCGATGGTCAGCTCGGCCGCGGACTCGTGCTCGGTGACGGCCGTTACCCGGCCCAGCTCCTCGACGATGCCGGTGAACATTGCGACCTGCGTCCTTCCGTTCCGGCGCACCTGCCGGGGAACGTCGGGACGTCGACAACGCGGGTCGGGACGGGCCGACGACACGCCAGCCCGCCGGGCGGCAGGGACGGCACAACGACGCCCATGCCACGTACGGCCCGCGCGCTACCTCCCATCCGGACTGTCACCGTCGGTCCCGGAGTTCCACCGGGTCCACCGCCCACTGGCTGTGGGACGGGTCGCGGACTGTCACCGCCGGTTCGGAGTTTCACCGACCCCGGAGCGCGCGTGTGCTCTGGCAAGAGTCTGGCACACAACTCGGGCCAACGCCCCAGGCTGGCTGGCCGGATTTGAGCGAAAAACGAAGTTCGGAAACTCCGCGGTGATCCATCTCACCCGGCAGCGCCCCGGGACCACCCGGCGTGGGCGGGCCCGTCGGCGCAAGTCAGCCGTTCCCGCGCGGGGTGAGCAGGTGGGCGTTGACGGCGCGGACGCCGTCGGCGAACTCGGGGCGCTCGACCACCGTCACCCCGGCGGCGGCCAGCAGCTCGGCGCCGTGGCAGTCGACGAAGATCGCCGGCTCCCGCCAGGCGAAGACCACCCGGGTGATGCCGGCGGCGATGATCAGCTCGGTGCAGGTACGCGGCCGGGAGGCGCGGGCGCTGCAGGGCTCGAGCGAGCTGTAGAGGGTCGCGCCGACCAGCCGCGGATCGCCGCCGGGCGCCGGGGCGAGCGCGCGCAGCGCGGCCTCCTCGGCGTGGTCGTGCGGGTCGGTCGCCCGCGAGGCGCCCTCGGCCAGCACGGTCTCGCCGTCGGCCGCGACGATCACCGCGCCGACCGAGAACGCGCTGGGTGACGGCGGGCAGCGCCGCGCCAGCTCGACGGCGTGGCCGAGCCAGCGGCCGTCCGGGTCGTCAGCCGCCATGGGCCGAGCGGGCGGGCGGGGTGAGCCGGTCGGAGGCCCGCAGCGCCTGGGCGCGCAGCGACTCGACCGCGGCGGCCGGGTCCTCGGCGCCGTAGACGGCGGTGCCGGCGACGAACACGTCCACCCCGGCGGCGGCCGCCCGCTCGATCGTCTCGGCGTTGACCCCGCCGTCGATCTGCAGCCACAGGTCCAGCCCGTGCTCGTCGAGCAGCCTGCGGGCGGCCTTGATCTTGGGCAGCACGCTGTCCATGAACTTCTGGCCGCCGAAGCCAGGCTCGATCGTCATCAGCAGCAGCAGGTCGAACCGGTGCAGGTCGTCCAGGTACTTCTCGACCGGGGTGGCCGGCTTGACCGCGAGCCCGGTGCGGGCGCCGGCGGCCCGGATCGCCGCGGTCGTGCCCGGGATGTCGTCGACCGCCTCGGCGTGGATCGTGACGTTGGACGCGCCGCGCTCGGCGAACCCGGGCGCCCAGCGGTCCGGGTCCTCGATCATCAGGTGGCAGTCGAGCGGGATGTCGGTCACCGCGCGCAGCGCCGTCACCGTGTCCGGGGCGAACGCCAGGTTCGGCACGAAGTGGTAGTCCATGACGTCCACGTGCAGCCAGTCGGCCCGGCCCTCGACCACGCGGGCAGCGTCGGCGATCCGGCCGAAGTCGGCGGCGAGCAGACTGGGGTAGATCTGCGCGGTAGCCACCCGGCGAGCCTATCCACGCCGAACGGCTATTCGGTCCGCCGAAGAAGTGCGAGGAACATCGCGTCCGTGCCGTGCCGGTGCGGCCAGAGCTGGGCGAACGGCCCGTCACCCAGGGCGGGGACGCCGGGCAGCGCGGCGCGGGCGCCCAGCAGCGACACGTCGGCCCGCTGCCCGGCGACCGCCCGGACGACCTCGGTGGTCTCGGCCGGGTGCGGCGAGCAGGTGACGTAGCCCACCACGCCGCCGGGGCGGACCAGGTCAAGCGCGCTGACCAGGAGCTGGCGCTGAGTGGCGGCGAGGGTGGCCGCGTCGCCGGCGAGCCGGCGCCAGCGGGCCTCCGGCCGGCGGCGCAGCGCCCCGAGACCGGTGCAGGGGGCGTCGACGAGGACCCGGTCGGCTGATGCCGGCCGCAGCGGCGGGAACCGGCCGTCGGCGCGGACGACGAGCGTGCCGGGCCGGCCGTCGAGGGCCGCGGCGACCATCGCCGCCCGCCGCGCCCGCGGCTCACCGGCCACCAGCGTCCCGTCGACCAGGGCGGCCAGCAGCGCGGCCTTGCCGCCGGGGCCGGCGCACAGGTCGACGGTCAGGCCCCGGTCGCGGCCGACGGTCGGGGTGCGGGCGAGCGCGAGCGTGACGAGCTGGCTGCCCTCGTCCTGGACGGCGGCCTTGCCGGAGGCGATGGCTGGCAGGCTGCCCGGGTCGCCGCCGCCGAGCACGACGGCGAACGGCGAGTACCGGCCGGGCTCGGCGGACAGCCCCGCGGCCCTCGCCTCGGCCAGCAGCTCGTCGCGGGTCATCCGGTCCGGGGCGGCGGCCAGGTGCACGGCCGGACGGGCGTCGTCCGCCTCGAGCACGGCCCTGGTCTCGTCGAGGTCGCCGTCGAGCGCCTCGGCCACCACCTCGACGATCCAGCGCGGGTGGGCGGTGACCACGGCCAGGTGGCCGAACGGGTCGCTGGCCGGCGGCGGGGCGGACAGCAGCACGGCGATGTCGCCGCCGGTCTCGGCGACCCGGTCGGCGACCCGGCGCAGCACGGCGTTGGCGAACCGGACCGGCCGCTCGCCGCTGGTGGCCCGGACCAGCTCGACCGTGGTGCCCACGGCGGCGCGTGGCGGCACCCGGGTGCGCAGAAGCTGGTAGGTGCCCAGCCGCAGGGCGTCGCGCACCCCCGGGTCGACCGCGGCGACCGGCCGGCTGGACACGGTGTCGAGCACGCCGTCGAGCTGGCCCTGCGCCCGCAGCGCGCCGTAGGTCAGCTCGGTGGCGAAGCCGCGGTCCCGGCCGGACAGCCGCCGCTGCCGCAGCAGCGCGGGCAGCAGCAGGTTGGCGTAGGCGCCGCGCTCGTCGACGGCACGCAGCACCTCCCAGGCGACCAGCCGCGCCTCGTCGATCACGCGAACGACTCCCCGGCGGCCGGGCGGACGCCGCGGGCCCAGTCCGCTGCCGTCATCGCGGCCCGACCCTGCGGGCGGACCTCGCCGAGCAGGACCGGGGTGGTGCCGGTGCCGGCGACCACCGCCGACCGCCCGACGACCGCGATCTCGCCAGGGGCGAGCCCGGACGGGGTCCCCTCGGGCAGGGTGTCCGGGCGGACGGGGCCGAGCTTGACCCGGTCGCCGCGGAACGTCGTCCAGGCGCCGGGCGCGGGCGTGGCGGCCCGGGCCAGCCGGTCGACGGCGATGGCCGGGGCGGACCAGTCGATCCGGACCTCCTCGACGGTGAGCTTGGGGGCCAGCGAGACGCCATCGGTCGGCTGCGGGCGCGCCTCGAGCACCCCCTCGGCGATCCCGTCCATGGTGGCCGCCAGCAGCTCGGCGCCGGCCGTGGCGAGCCGGTCGAGCAGGTCGCCCGCGGTGTCGCGGGGGCGGACGCGCTCGGTGAGCGTGGCGTAGACCGGGCCGGAGTCCAGCCCCTCCTCGATCTGGAAGACGCTGGCCCCGGTGACGTCCTCGCCGGCGAGCAGGGCGCGCTGCACGGGGGCGGCGCCCCGGTAGGCGGGCAGCAGCGAGAAGTGCAGGTTGACCCAGCCGTGCCGGGGGATGTCGAGCGCCGCCTTGGGCAGCAGCGCGCCGTAGGCGACGACCGGGGCGCAGTCCGGCGCGAGCTCGGCGAGCTGGGCGAGGAACTCCGGGTCACGCGGCCGCTCGGGGGTGAGCACCGGGATCCCGGCCTCGGCGGCGGCCGTGGCCACGGGCGAGCGGGTGACCCGCCGGCCACGGCCGGCTGGCCGGTCCGGCCGGGTCACCACGGCCACGACCTCATGGCGCGGGCTGTCGATCAGCAGGCGCAGGCTGGGGATGGCCACCGCCGGCGTGCCGGCAAAGACTAGGCGCATGGGGCCAACCTACGGCCCGGCTCAGCGCGCGCGGCCGAACAGGGGGTGCGGCGAGGTCCTGACGACGGGCTTGGGCTCGTTCGCCCACTCGGCCTCGCGGATCGCCTTCATGGCGGCCTTCTTGGTCTCCTTGTCCAGCCGGTCGACGAAGAGCACGCCGTCGAGGTGGTCGGTCTCGTGCTGCAGGCAGCGCGCGAGCAGGCCGCTGCCCTCGACGGTGACCGGGTCGCCGTAGACGTTCTGGCCGACGGCGACGACCCGCTCCGACCGGCGCAGCTCGAACGACAGGCCGGGCAGCGACAGGCAGCCCTCCTCGCCGTCCTGCAGCTCCTCGCTGAACGGGCCGAGCACCGGGTTCACCAGGTGGCCGACCTCGTCGTCGTCATCGAGGTAGGTGAACACCCGCAGCGACACCCCGACCTGCGGCGCGGCGAGCCCGACGCCGCCGGCGTCGGCCATCGTCTCGGCGAGGTCCCGGACCAGGCGGCGCAGCTCCTTGTCGAACGTGGTGACCGGAGCCGCGACGGTGCGCAGCACGGGATCCCCGAAAAGACGGATGTCGCGGACAGCCACAGTAGGAACTCCTTCAGCCGGGGATCTGTCCATGCTACGGGGCGTCCGGCGCCGGGCGCCGCCCGCGGCCAGCGGCCTCGGCGGCGCGCCGGGGTGGGCGGCCGCTGGCCGCGGCGGAACCGCCCGGGCGGCGGCGCCGGCGCGGCCGGCCGTCAGCCGAGCGGCGACGGGTCGAACCGGACGCGCAGGCCGGCGCCGGCGCGGCGGGCGTCGAGGACGCCGCGGGCGGCCCGCAGCGCATCGGCCAGCTCGCCGCCGTGCTTGCGGGGCACCCGGATCAGCACCCGCTCCCGCTGGCCGGCCTCGTCGGCCTCGCCTGGCAGATCCACCGGGCCGAGGACCTCGGCGACGGCGGGCAGGCGGGCGGCATCGAGGAGCGCGGCCACGGTGGCGGCCGGCCCGTCGACGGCGGCGATCCGGGCGGCCGGCGGGAAGCCCAGCTCGGCCCGCTCGTCGGCCTCGCGGGCGACGAAGCCGGCCGGGTCCCAGCGGACCAGCGCCTGGACCACGGCGAGGCCCTCGTCGGCGATCACGACCACCCGCCCGCCGGCCGGGCCGGGCAGCGCGAGCCCCGCGGCGTTCGCCCAGCGGCGCAGCGTCTCCTCCCCCGCCCGCAGGTCCGGCCGGCCGAGCAGGGCCCACCCGTCGAGCAGCACCACCGCGCCGTAGCCGCCGGCCCCGGCGACGACGGGCTCCGCGCCCGGGGTGGCGATCACCAGGGCCGGCGCGGCTGGCACGGTGGCCAGCACGCCGTCGCGGCCGGAGGTGCGCACGGTGACGCCGGGGAACGCCCGGCCCAGCTCCTCGGCGGTGCGCCGGTCGCCGACGACGGAGGCGCGCAGCTCGGTCTCGGCGCAGCCGGGGCAGGACCAGGCGGCGGCCGGGCGGCCACACCAGCGGCAGGTCGGGGCGCGGCCGGGGGCCGGGCGGCCGAGCGGCCCGTGGCAGGCCGGGCAGCGGGCCTGGCGCCGGCACGAGCCGCAGACCAGGGACGGCTGGTAGCCGCGCCGCGGCACCTGGAACAGGACCGGGTGGCCGGCGGCGAGCGCCGTCCTGGCAGTGCGCACGGCCAGCGACGGCAGCCGGGCCGAGCGGGCGGCCGGGTCGTGCTCGGCGTCCCAGTCCGAGCCGGACGGGCGGACCAGCGGCGCCAGCGCCCGGATCTCGGGCCGGGGCAGCAGCAGCGGGCGGGCCCAGCCGGAGCGGGCCAGCGCCTCGGCGTCGGTCGACGGCGCGAGCCCGCCGAGGAGCAGGCCGGCGCGCTCCTGGCTGGAGCGCAGCACGGCGACGTCGCGGGCGTGCGGGTAGGGCGCGCGCGGCTCGGCGTGCAGGTCGTCCCCGTCGTCCCAGAGCACGACCAGGCCGAGGCGGGCCACCGGCGCGA
Organism: Frankia sp.; assembly: GCA_019689615.1. Classification (GTDB taxonomy): domain Bacteria; phylum Actinomycetota; class Actinomycetes; order Frankiales; family Frankiaceae; genus Pseudofrankia. Next base: position 6,652 of record JADGHD010000028.1, read on the forward strand.
ACACGGCGGCCCTGGTCCCGACGACGACATCGGCGTGGCCGCGGGCGACGGCGAGGAAGCGCCGGTAGCGCTCGGCCGGGCCGAGGTCCGCCCGCAGCGTGACCACGGGGTGCCCGGCGGGCAGCGCCGCGGCCATGGCGGCGGCGACCCGGTCGACGTCGCGGTGGTCGGGCACGACGACCAGCGCCCCCCGCCCGCCGGCGACGGTCGCGCGCACGGCCGTCGCGATCATCGCCGGCCAGGCCGGGCCGGGCGGCGCCCACCAGACGGCGCGCGGGGCGCGGCCGGCGGCGAGCGCGGTCAGCAGACTCTCCCCCGCCGGGTAGCGGCGCCACTCCCCCGGGTCCCCGGGGCCGGTGGCGGCCGCGACGGGCCGCGGGGCGCCGTCAGCCGCGCCGCCGGGGGGGGGAGGTTCCCACGGGCCCGCGGGGGGGGGCGCGCGCAGCGGGGGGTGGGGGGGGGGGGTGTGCGGCGGGGGGGGGGGGGGGCGCCTCGGCCTCGGCGCCGGCGTGGCGCGGCGGGACCGCCAGGCGCAGGACGTCCGCGAGCGTGCCGGCGCAGCGGTCGGCGACCGCCCTGGCCAGGCGGGCGACGGCCGGGGTGAGCACAGGCTCCGGCGAGATCACCCTGGTCAGCGGGGCGAGCCGGCCGTCGTGCTCGGAGCGGTCCAGCCGCGCCAGGACGAAGCCGTCGACGAGCCGGCCGGCGAAGCGGACCCGCACCCGGGCGCCGGGCACCGCGTCGGCCGCCATCGACGCCGGCACCAGGTAGTCGAACGGCCGGTCGAGGTGCGCAAGCGGCACCAGCGCCGCCACCCGGGCTACCGGCCGGTCGGTCGTGATCTCCCGGTCGCGGCTGGCCGGGCGGGCGGAGCTGCGGGCAGGCGCCCGGCCGCCGCCGGCGCGCCGCCCGCCGGGCTCGGCGGCCGTCCCGGCCCCGAGCCCGGGCAGTACTCCGGGCGGTACGTCGTCGCGCGGGCCCACGTTCGATTGGTACCAGCCGCCTCCGACGCTCCCGTCGCCGCCCCGCCGTGCCGGGACACAACGGGGCTACCAGCAGGTCAGCCGGCGGGAGCGGCGGCGGCGCGGCGGCCAGGCGTCGACCGGGCGCCGCGCGGCGGCGTGGGCTGGCTCAGCCCTTGACGGCCTTGGCCAGGGCGTCGGCGCGGTTGGTTGACTCCCAGGTGAAGTCCAGCTCCGGCCGGCCGAAGTGGCCGTAGGCCGCGGTCTGGGCGTAGATCGGGCGCAGCAGGTCGAGGTCGCGGATGATCGCGGCGGGGCGCAGGTCGAACACCGTGGTGATGGCGTCGCTGATCTGCTCCTCCGGGACCTTGGCCGTGCCGAAGGTCTCCACGAACAGGCCGACCGGGTGGGCCTTGCCGATCGCGTAGGCCACCTGGACCTCGCACTTGGTGGCCAGGCCGGCGGCGACGACGTTCTTGGCGACCCAGCGCATCGCGTAGGCGGCGGACCGGTCGACCTTGGACGGGTCCTTGCCGGAGAAGGCGCCGCCACCGTGGCGCGCGTAGCCGCCGTAGGTGTCGACGATGATCTTGCGGCCGGTCAGGCCGGCGTCACCCATCGGGCCGCCGATCTCGAAGCGGCCGGTCGGGTTCACCAGCAGCCGGCGGCCTTCGGTCGCGATCTCGAGCTCCGCCAGCTCCGGGCTGACCACGTACTCCTCGATGTCCGGCGCGAGCAGGGTCTGCAGGTCGATGTCCGCGGCGTGCTGGGTGGAGATGACGACGGTGTCCAGCCGGACCGGCCGGCCGTCGACGTACTCGATGGTGACCTGGGTCTTGCCGTCCGGGCGCAGGTAGCCGATCTGGCCTTCCTTGCGGACCGCGGCGAGGCGGCGGGCGAGCCGGTGCGCCAGCGCGATCGGCAGCGGCATCAGCTCGGGGGTCTCGTCGCAGGCGAAGCCGAACATCAGGCCCTGGTCGCCGGCGCCCTGCTTGTCCAGCTCGTCGTCGGTGCCCTCGACCCGGGCCTCGTGCGCGGAGTCCACGCCCTGGGCGATGTCCGGCGACTGGGCCCCGATCGACACGCTGACGCCGCACGAGTGGCCGTCGAAGCCCTTCTTGGACGAGTCGTAACCGATCTCGAGAATCTTCTCGCGGACCACGGAGGCGATGTCGACGTAGGTCTTCGTCGTGACCTCGCCGGCGACGTGGACCTGTCCGGTGGTGATGAGGGTCTCGACGGCGACACGGCTCTTCGGGTCGTCCTTGAGCATGGCGTCGAGGATCGAGTCGCTGATCTGGTCAGCGATCTTGTCCGGGTGTCCCTCGGTGACGGACTCGGACGTGAAGAGACGGGTCGCCACTGGCGGTACTCCCTAGAAGATCCGACGGATTCCGTCGAAGTTTACCGACGGCCCTGGTGGGCGCCCGCGCCTGGCCGGGTCGTCATCACACCCGCGTTACATGCCGGCAGCACTCGCCGGGAGCCGGTCAATGACCAGGTCAAGCACCCGGTGGGCAAGCAGGTCCTTGCTGGTCCGCTCGATCGGCGTCGCCGAGCCGTCGGCGCCGAGCACGACCGCCGCGTTGTGCTCGACCTCGAAACCGAGCCCGCCGCCGACCTGGTTGACCACCAGCAGGTCGGCCTTCTTGCGGGCGAGCTTGGCCCGGCCCAGCTCCAGGACGCCGGCGTCCGGCCCGCCGGTCTCGGCGGCGAAGCCGACCAGCACCTGGCCCGGCCGGCGGGCGGCCACGAGCTCGGCGAGCACGTCCGGGTTGCGCTCCAGCCCGATGGGCGGCGGCACGCCACCGCCCTCCCCTTTCTTGATCTTGTAGTCCTGGCGGGCGGCCGGGCGGAAGTCGGCGACGGCGGCCGCCATCACGACCACGTCCGCGTCGGCGGCCGCCTTGTGCACGGCGTCGCGCAGGTCGAGCGCGGAGGTCACCCGCACGACCGTGGCGCCGGCCGGGTCCGGCAGCGCCACGTTGGCCGCGACCACGGTCACCCGGGCGCCGCGGGCGAGCGCGGCCCGGGCGATCGCGTAGCCCTGCCGGCCGCTGGAGGCGTTGCCGAGGAAGCGGACCGGGTCGAGGAACTCCCGGGTGCCGCCGGCGCTGACGACCACGTGCCGGCCGACCAGGTCGGGCCGGGCGGCGGCCGGGCCAAGCGCGAGCACGGCGCGGGCCAGCGCGACGATCTCCGGTGGCTCGGGCAGCCGGCCGGGGCCGGAGTCCGGGCCGGTGAGCCGGCCGACCGCCGGCTCGACGACGATCGCGCCGCGCTCGCGCAGCAGGGCGACGTTGGCCCGGGTGGCCGGGTTCTCCCACATCTCGGTGTGCATCGCCGGCACGTAGACGACCGGGCAGGTCGCGGTGAGCAGGGTCGCCGTCAGCAGGTCGTCCGCCCGGCCGTGCACGGCGCGGGCCATGAGGTCCGCGGTCGCCGGCACGACCAGCACGAGGTCGGCCTCGCGGCCGATCCGGACGTGGGCGACCTCCTCCGGGTCGCTCCAGACGTCGGTGCGCACCGGGTTGCCGGACAGCGCAGCCCAGGTGACCTCGCCGACGAAGCGCAGCGCCGACGGGGTCGGCACGACCCGCACGTGATGGCCGCTCTCGGTGAGCCGGCGCAGCACCTCCAGCGCCTTGTAGGACGCGATGCCGCCGGAGACGCCGAGCACCACCCGGCTGCCGGGAGCCGGGCCAGTCGCGGAGCCCACCGTCAGCTGGCGGAGGGTGGCAGCGGGTCGGCGATCGTCTCGTGGGTGAGCAGGCCGGCGTTGATCTCGCGCAGCGCGATCGACAGCGGCTTCTCCTGCGCGCTGGAGGTCTCCACCAGCGGGCCGACGTACTCCAGCAGGCCCTCGCCCAGCTGCGAGTAGTAGGCGTTGATCTGGCGGGCCCGCTTCGCCGCGTAGATGACCAGGCTGTACTTCGAGTCGGTCGCCTCGAGCAGCTCGTCGATCGGCGGGTTCGTGATGCCCTCGGGGTGGGCGACGGTACCGGACACGGGTTCCTTCCTGGTCGCAGTCCTGGCGAATCCTGGTGACGGCCGCGCCAGGGCCGGCTGACCGTCCAGGTTGACCAACGTGGCTGACCATCCTGCCCGGTTTTGGCTGGCAGCCCTGGCCGGCGGCGCTGTGGCCGGTGCCGGCGACCGGTGCCGGCCGTGGCGCGTGCTCACGGGCAACGAGTCACGAGCACCGGGTCACAGTGCGTCACGGGTCAACCATCAACGATACCAACCGGGTCGCCGCGGCCTCGACGTCGTCGTTGACCACGACCTCGTCGAACTCCGGCTCGGCGGCGAGCTCCACCCGGGCCTGATCGAGGCGGCGGGCCACCACCTCGGGCGGCTCGGTCCCCCGGCCGGTCAGCCGGCGGACCAGCTCCTCCCAACTGGGCGGGGCCAGGAAGACAAACAGGGCGTCCGGCCGGCTGGCCCGGACCTGGCGTGCGCCCTGCAGGTCGATCTCCAGCAGGCAGGGCACGCCATCGGCCAGCCGGCGCTCGAGCGGGGCCCGCGGGGTGCCGTAGCAGTTGCCCGCGAACTCGGCGTGTTCCAGCAGCTCGCCGTCCTTGACCATCCGGGCGAAGGTGTCCCGGTCGACGAAGTGGTACTCGACTCCGTCGGTTTCACCCGGACGCGGGGCGCGGGTCGTCGCGCTGACCGATACCCAGATTTGTGGGAAGAGCCGGCGCACCGCGGCGACGACCGTACCCTTCCCGACGCCCGACGGCCCCGAGAGCACGGTGAGACGAGGCATCGGCCCACCTTACGAACTCCGTCGCGGCGGCCGAGAGCAGCGGGCACCTCGGCCGTCCGCGAACGGTGTGACCTGCGGGGCTGCCGGCCGTGGACGCGACCGGACGCCCGGACTCCGCGGTGGTCAGGCCGCGCCGAACTCCTCGAGGAGCGCGGCCCGCTGCTTGGCCCCGAGGCCGCGCAGCCGCCGAGTCGGGCTGATGCCGAGCCGCTCCCGGATGCGCTGGGCACGCACACGGCCCACCCCGGGAAGGGACTCCAGCACCGCCGACACTTTCATCTTTCCGACGACCTCATCGGCCTCGGCCTGTTCCAGGACCGCGGCCAGGGTCGTCTCCGCCTTCTTGAGCCGCTCCTTGAGGTCGGCGCGCTGCTTACGGGCCAACGCGGCCTTTTCAAGGGCGGCCGCCCGCTGCTCGGGCGTCAGGGGCGGCAGGGGCACGGTAACGCCTCCTCAAATGGGTGATCGCGACGCGCAAACTAGCGAGTGATCCGGCATTGGTCCAGCCTGGGACGTGCCACCCGGAAGCGCGCATTGCCCGGATGACCACGGCTGGCGCCGCGCGGAGCTCCCGCCGGGACCTGGGGTCGGCCGCGCTGGCGGCACGAACCGACACCCGCGGTCACCGATGCCGTCACCGTATCGGGTCGGTTCGCCCAGGTCACCACCACCTGCACAGATGAGGCGTTTTCGCAGGTCAGGGGCTATTCGGGCGGCCCAAGCCCGGCCGCCAGGGCGGCCGCGGCCGCCCCGGGGTCGGGCGCCCCGGTGATCGGCCGGCCGACGACGAGCAGGTCGGCGCCTGCCGCGAGGGCCTCCTCGGGGGTCGCCACCCGGGACTGGTCGGCCCGCGCGACGCCCGCCGGGCGCACCCCAGGAGTGATGAGAGTCACACTCGATCCGACCTCCCGCCGGAGGTCGGCGACCTCCCACGGGCTGCAGACCAGCGCCCCCGCGCCGGCATCGACGGACAGCGCGGCGAGCCGCCGGGCGGCGTCCCGAGCCGGCCCGACCAGCCCGATCACGCCAAGATCCGCCTCTGCCAGCGAGGTGAGCACGGTCACCGCCGCGACCACGAGGGTGCCGCCGGTCGCCTCGCCGGCCGCCGCCACGGCGGCGCGGATCATCGCCTCGCCGCCGGTGGCGTGCACGGTCACGAACCGCGGCGCCAGCACCGCGACCGAGCGCATCCCGCCCGCGACAGTTGCCGGAATGTCATGCAACTTAAGGTCGAGAAAGAGCTCCGGCGCCGCCTGGCCGGTGGCGCCGGGCCCGGGCTCGCCGCCGGCCGCCGCGAGCAGCCCCTGCTCCCGCAGCTCGGCGAGGACCGCCGGCCCCTCCCGGTAGAACAGCTCCAGCCCGACCTTGAGGACGGACACGTGCGGCCCGACGGCGCGCGCCCAGCGGGTGGCCGTGGCCGCGTCCGGCGCGTCCAACGCGACGGCGATCGGTGCCCGCACGGCTCAGGCCCCCGCCGGCACGCCGGGCCGGTCCCCCGGCACCGGGCCAGCCGCCGAGCCGCCCCCGGCCGCTGCCGCCCAGGCCGCGTGCAGCTCCTGGTGGTAGGACTGCAGCGGCCGGACCGTCAGCTCGCCGCGGACCAGCGACTCGATGCCCTGCACGCAGGCGGCGGCCGCCTGGATCGTGGTGATGCACGGGACGCCGGCCGCCACGCACGCGGTGCGGATCTCGTAGCCGTCCAGCCGCGGCCCCACCCCCCACGGGGTGTTGATGACCAGGTCGATCTGCCCCGAGCTGATCATCTCGACGCAGTCGACCAGCCCGTCGCGCGGCGCCCGGTGCTTGCCGAGCACCACCGCCTTCACCCCGTTGCGGCGCAGCACCTCGGCCGTGCCCTCGGTGGCGTAGACGGCGAAGCCCAGGTCGGCGAGCCGCTTCACCGGGAAGATCATGGCCCGCTTGTCCCGGTTGGCCACCGAGACGAACACCCGCCCGGACGTCGGCAGCGTGGCGTACGCCGCCGCCTGGGACTTCGCGTAGGCGGTCGCGAAGCCGGCGCCGATGCCCATCACCTCGCCGGTGGACTTCATCTCCGGGCCGAGCACGGTGTCCACCCCGTGGCCGCCGGCGTCGCGGAACCGACCGAACGGCAGCACCGCCTCCTTGACCGCGATGTGCGAGTCCAGCGGCAGGGTCGCGCCGTCGCCGGCGGCCGGCAGCAGCCCCTCGGCACGCAGGTCGGCGATGCTCGCGCCGAGCATCACCCGGCTCGCGGCCTTCGCCAGCGGCACCGCCGTCGCCTTGGACACGAACGGCACCGTGCGCGACGCCCGTGGGTTGGCCTCCAGCACGTAGAGCACATCCGACTGCAGCGCGTACTGCACGTTCAGCAGCCCGCGCACCCCGACGCCCCTGGCGATCGCGAGCGTGCTGGCCCGGATCCGGTCCAGCTCGGAGCGGCCGAGGGTGATCGGCGGCAGCGCGCACGCCGAGTCGCCGGAGTGCACCCCGGCCTCCTCGATGTGCTCCATCACGCCGGCCAGGTACAGCTCCTCGCCGTCGTAGAGCGCGTCCACGTCGATCTCGACCGCGTCGTCGAGGAACCGGTCGACCAGCACCGGGTGCTCCGGCGAGATCTGGGTGGCCCGGTCGATGTAGTCGCGCAGCAGCGCGTCGTCGTAGACGATCTCCATGCCGCGCCCGCCGAGCACGTAGGACGGGCGGACCAGCACCGGGTAGCCGATCCGGGCCGCGACCGCGCGGGCCTCCTCGAACGAGGTCGCCACCCCGGCCGGCGGGGACGGCAGGCCGGCCTCGGCGAGCACACGGCCGAACTGGCCGCGGTCCTCGGCCAGGTGGATCGCGCCCGGCGAGGTGCCGACGACCGGCACACCGGCGGCGGCCAGCGGGGCGGCGATGCCGAGCGGCGTCTGCCCGCCGAGCTGCACGATCACCCCGGCCAGCGGCCCGGCCTGCTGCTCGGCGTGCACCACCTCGAGCACGTCCTCCACCGTCAGCGGCTCGACGTAGAGCCGGTCGGCGGTGTCGTAGTCGGTGGAGACGGTCTCCGGGTTGCAGTTGACCATGATGGTCTCGTAGCCGGCGTCGGACAGCGCCAGGACCGCGTGGCAGCACGCGTAGTCGAACTCGATGCCCTGGCCGATCCGGTTCGGCCCGCTGCCGAGCACGATGACCCGCGGCCTGCCGCTCGGCGCGATCTCGGTCTCCTCGTCGTAGGCCGAGTAGTGGTACGGGGTGGCGGAGGCGAACTCGGCGGCGCAGGTGTCGATCGTCTTGAAGACCGGGCGGATGCCGTTGGCGTGCCGGAAGGCCCGCACCTCCTCCTCGGCCCGCCCGAAGATCTCGGCGAGCTGGGCGTCGGAGAAGCCGGCCCGCTTGGCCCGCCGGATCGCGGCAACGTCCTGCGCGCCGGCGGCGGCGGTGGCGGCCGCGACCTCGTTGAGGAAGGCCAGCTGGTCGACGAACCACGGGTCGACGCCGGTGGCGGCGGCGACCTCGGCCGGCGATGCGCCGGCCAGCAGCGCCTGCTGCATGACCTTCAGCCGGCCGTCGCGCGGCGTGCGGGCCTCCTCGACCAGCTCGTCCGCCGAGCGGGCCGGCGGGGCGAACGAGAACGGGGCGGACGAGCGCTCCAGCGAGCGCAGCGCCTTCTGCAGCGCCTCGGCGTAGCTGCGGCCAACCCCCATCGCCTCGCCGACCGACTTCATGTGGGTCGTCAGCGTCTCGTCCGCGTCCGGGAACTTCTCGAACGCGAACCGCGGCACCTTCACGACGACGTAGTCGAGCGTGGGCTCGAACGCCGCCGGGGTGGTGCGGGTGATGTCGTTGGGGATCTCGTCCAGGGTGTAGCCGAGCGCGAGCTTCGCCGAGATCTTCGCGATCGGGAAGCCGGTCGCCTTGGACGCCAGCGCCGACGAGCGCGACACCCGCGGGTTCATCTCGATGACGACCATCCGGCCGGTGCGCGGCTCGACCGCGAACTGGATGTTGCAGCCGCCGGCGTCGACGCCGACCTCCCGCATGACGGCGATCGCGGTGTCCCGCATGATCTGGTACTCGCGGTCGGTCAGCGTCATCGCCGGGGCGACGGTGATCGAGTCACCGGTGTGCACGCCCATCGGGTCGACGTTCTCGATCGAGCAGACGACGACCACGTTGTCGGCGCGGTCGCGCATCAGCTCCAGCTCGAACTCCTTCCAGCCGAGGACGGACTCCTCGACCAGGACCTGGCTCGCCGGCGAGGCGGCCAGGCCGTCGGCGGCCATCCGGGCGAGCTCGTCCGGGTCGTGGGCGAAGCCGCTGCCGGCGCCGCCGAGGGTGAAGCTCGGCCGGACGACGACCGGGTAGGCGAACTCCTCGGCCGCGGCCAGGCACTCCTCGACCGTGACGCAGATCCGGCTGCGGGCCGACTCGCCGCCAACCCGGCTGACGATCTCCTTGAACAGCTGGCGGTCCTCGCCGCGGCGGATCGCGTCGATGTCCGCGCCGATCAGCTGCACGCCGAAGCGCTCCAGCGCCCCGCCGTCGTACAGGGCCACGGCGGTGTTCAGCGCGGTCTGGCCGCCCATCGTGGCCAGCAGCGCGTCCGGCCGCTCCTGTTCGATGATCTTCGCGACGATCTCCGGGGTGATCGGCTCGACGTAGGTCGCGTCCGCCACCTCCGGGTCGGTCATGATCGTGGCGGGGTTGCTGTTGACCAGCACCACCCGCAGGCCCTCGGACTTCAGCACCCGGCAGGCCTGGGTGCCGGAGTAGTCGAACTCGCAGGCCTGGCCGATGACGATCGGCCCGGAACCGATCACCAGGACGCTGCGCAGGTCGGTGCGCCTCGGCATCACTTCACCCCCGCCATCAGGTCGCTGAACCGGTCGAACAGGCCGTGCGCGTCGTGTGGGCCGGGCGCGGCCTCCGGGTGGTACTGCACCGAGAAGGCCGGCACTTCCAGGCAGGTCAGGCCCTCGACCACGGAGTCGTTGAGGGCGACGTGACTGACCGCCACCCGCCCGAACGGCGTGTCCACCGGCGTGCCGTCGACCGGCGCGTCGACGGCGAAGCCATGGTTGTGGCTGGTGACCGCGATCCGGCCGGTAGCCAGGTCGGCGACCGGCTGGTTCACCCCGCGGTGGCCGTAGACCAGCTTGTAGGTGGAGAAGCCGAGCGCCCGGCCGAGCACCTGGTTGCCGAAGCAGATCCCGAACACCGGGACGCCGGCGCGCAGCACCCCGGTGACCGCCTCGACGGCGTAGTCGGCGGTGGCCGGGTCGCCTGGCCCGTTGGACAGGAACACCCCGTCCGGCTCGAGGGCCAGCAGGTCCTCGGCGGTGGAGCGGGCCGGCAGCACGTGCACCTCGCAGCCGCGGGCGGCCATCGACTCCGGCGTGGCCCGCTTGATCCCGAGGTCGAGCGCGGCGACCCGGAACCGGCGCCCGCCGACCGCCGGGACGACGTACGGCTCGGTGGTGCTCACCTCGGGGGCGAGGTCAGCGCCCTCCATCCGCGGGCTGGCCAGCACCTTCGGCAGCAGCGCCGCCGGGTCGGGGTCGAGGCTGGAGATCCCGCACCGCATCGCGCCGCGCTCGCGCAGGTGGCGGGTCAGTGCCCGGGTGTCCACCCCGCTGATGCCGACCACCCCGGCCTCGGCCAGCGCGGCCGCCAGCTCCCCGGTGGCCCGCCAGCTGGACGCGACCCGGCTGGGGTCGCGGACCACGTAGCCGGCGACGTGGATCTTCGATGACTCCTGGTCGCGCTCGTTCACCCCGGTGTTGCCGATGTGCGGAGCCGTCATCACCACGACCTGCCGGTGGTACGACGGGTCGGTCAGCGTCTCCTGGTAGCCGGTCATCCCGGTGGCGAACACCGCCTCGCCGAACGTCTCCCCGATGGCGCCGTACGCCTCGCCGGCAAACGCCCGGCCGTCCTCCAGGACCAGCACCGCCGGCCGTCCGGGTGTCGTCATGCTGCCGCGCTCGAACACGCCACTACCTGCCTCGTCTGGTCGCGCGCGGCACCGTTACCGCGTCTTCGTCGTCTTCCTTCGCCGGCCGCGGCCCCAGCGCGGCCGGCTCACCGTTCCCGGCGTGGGTCCGGCCACCCGCGGCGCGTCCCGTCGCCCGTCGGGTCCGGGCGCTGGCCGGCGGGGGGCTGCCCGCCGCCCGGGACCGGCGGCGGCACCGCGCCGCCCGCGCTGTCCCCATACCCACGCTCCACCGTGAACGGGTCCCGGGCCGGCGGTTATACACAT
>JADGHD010000651.1 GCA_019689615.1 Frankia sp.
GCGCAGACCCCCACCTCGCCCACCCTGGCGGCGCTGCGCGAGGTGGTCGGGCGCGGGCTGGCACCGATCCGCACCGAGCTGGGCCGGTTCGGCCGGCAGGTCTCCGGCTACGCACTGGAGAACCTGCTGCCCGAGCACGGCTTCGACGTCGCCCGGGCGCTGGTCGGCAGCGAGGGGACGCTGGCCACCGTGCTCGGCGCGACGCTGCGCCTGGTCGAGGACCCGCCGGCGCGGGTGCTCGTCGCGCTCGGCTACCCGGACATGGCCACGGCCGCCGACGCGGTGCCGCTGGTGCTGGAGCACCGGCCGGTCGCCTGCGAGGGCCTGGACTCGCGGATCGTGGCCGCGGTGCGCCAGGCCCGCGCGCGGGCCGGCGGGTCGGTGCCGCCGCTGCCGGCGGGCTCCGGCTGGCTGCTCGTCGAGCTGGCCGGGCAGTCGGACGCCGAGGTCGCGGCGGCCGCCGCCCGGCTCGCGGGCGCCGCGGACGCGCTGGACGCCATGGTGGTCACCGAGCCGGCGCACGCCGACGCGCTGTGGCGGATCCGCGAGGACGGCGCCGGGCTGTCCTCGCGCACCCCCGACGGCCGGCCCGCCCACTCCGGCTGGGAGGACGCCGCGGTCCCGCCCGAGCGCCTCGGCCCCTACCTGCGCGACTTCGAGGAGCTGCTGGCCGGCCACGGGCTGTCCGGGGTGCCGTACGGGCACTTCGGCGACGGCTGCCTGCACATCCGGATCGACTTCCCGCTGGACGCGCCGGACGGGCCGGCCCGGCTGCGGGCCTTCCTGACCGCCGCCGCGCACCTGGTGACCAGCCACGGCGGGTCGCTGTCCGGGGAGCACGGGGACGGCCGGGCCCGCGGCGAGCTGCTCCCGATCATGTACAGCCCGGCAGTCATCGACCTGTTCCGCCAGGTCAAGGCGGTGTTCGACCCGGCGAACCTGCTGAACCCCGGGGTCTGCGTCGACCCGCGCCCGCTCGACGCGGACCTGCGCGCCGCCGCGCCGATGGCGCTGCGCGGCGCCCGCCGCGGCCCACTGCGGATCGGCCCCGGCCGGCCGGCCCGCGACGCGCCGCCAACCGCCGGGCCGCGGGTCCCCCAGCCACCGCCGGACCAGGAGGACTTCGTCGCCGCCGTGCACCGGTGCGTCGGCATCGGCAAGTGCCGGGCGGACACGACCGGGACCGGCGGCGTCATGTGCCCGTCGTTCCTGGCCACCCGGGAGGAGAAGGACTCCACCCGCGGCCGGGCCCGGGTGCTGCAGGAGCTGGCGAACGGCTCGCTGGTGCGCGGCTGGCGCGACCCGGCCGTCCACGAGGTCCTCGACCTGTGCCTGTCCTGCAAGGGCTGCAGGGCCGACTGCCCGACGGGCGTCGACATGGCCACCTACAAGGCCGAGGTGCTGCACGCGTCCTACCGGTGGCGCCCCCGGCCCCGCGCCCACTACTCGCTCGGCTGGCTCCCCCGCTGGGCGCGGCTGACCGGCCGGGCGCCGTGGCTGGCCAGGGCAGCGAACGCCGCGCTCGCCGCGCCGGGGCTCGGCCGGGCGGCCCGCTGGGCGGCCGGCGTGGACCGCCGCCGCGCCCTCCCCCACTTCGCCGCACGCACCTTCCGCGACTGGTTCACCGCCGAGCACGCGGTGGCGGCCGACGGCGGCCGGGGCGAGGTGCTGCTGTGGGTGGACACGTTCACCAACCACTTCACCCCCCAGACCGGGATCGCGGCGGTGCGGCTGCTGGAAGGCGCCGGCTACCGGGTACGGATCCCCGACCGGCCGCTGTGCTGCGGGCTGACCTGGATCAGCACCGGCCAGCTCGACGCCGCCCGGCGGATCCTGCGCGCCAGCGTCGCCGAGCTCGCCCGCTTCGCCGACCGCGGGACGCCCATCGTCGGGCTGGAGCCGTCCTGCACGGCGGTGTTCCGCTCGGACAGCCTGGAGCTGCTCGGCACCGGCCACCAGGCGGCCACCCGGGTCGCCGCCGCGACCAGCACGCTCGCCGAGCTGCTCGCGCGCACGGACGGCTGGGCCCCGCCGGACCTGGCCGGCCGGCGCGTCGTCGCCCAGCCGCACTGCCACCACGCCGCGGTGCTCGGCTGGGACGCGGACGCGGCCCTGCTCGCCCGCGCGGGCGCGGCGGTGCGGCGCCTCGGCGGCTGCTGCGGGCTCGCCGGGAACTTCGGGATGGAGCGGGGGCACTACGAGGTGTCGGTCGCGGTGGCCGAGCACGCCCTGCTGCCCGCCGTCCGCTCGGCCCCGCCCGGGGCGGTCGTGCTCGCCGACGGCTTCTCCTGCCGCACCCAGCTCGCCGACCTGGCCGGCACCCCGGCCCGCCACCTCGCCGAGCTGCTCACCGACCCGCCGCCGCCCGGGTCGCCCACGGCGGCTGCGCCGGCCGCGGGCGCGTGGCGGTAGCCGAGCCAGCCGAGCCGGGGGCGACGGCGGCGAGTGCCGTCGCCCCCGGGCCGGCAGTGGCTATTCGGCCAGGGCCGCGTTGATGGCGGCGGTCCGGTGGTGCAGGCCCGGCTCGTTGCGGCCGAACCGCATGAACGGCCGCGCGCCGGAGGCCATGTTCCGCTGGATCTCGGCGGCCAGCCTGTAGTCCTCGTCGCGGATCGAGGCGTGCGCGTACTCGAACACCTGCTGGGCCGCGTCGCGCAGCGACTCGTCGCTCAGGTCGAACGGCGTCGCGTTCTGGTGGACGGTGACCGAGTGGCCCGGCCCGTTGCCCGGGTAGATCCGGATCACCTCGCCGTTGGCGACGGTGACCGACAGGACCACGTTCGGGAACAGGTGGTAGATGACGACCAGGTGGTCCAGCGGCCGCCACTCGTCCTCGGGGATCTCCTTGAGGTCGGTGATGTTCCGCAGCGGGAACACCAGGCGGTAGTGCTGGCCGAACGCGTCGAACAGGGCGCAGTCGCTCTTGGCGATCAGGCCGAACGTGTCCTTGTGGACGGTGCCGAAGTGGTAGTTCTCGGCGAACGTGTCCACCGCCAGCTTCCAGTCGAT